>CAVELT010000112.1:0-7329 GCA_963616545.1 Dysosmobacter segnis
AGAATCGTCCACTCATCCAGATGGAAGAAGTACCAGAGCAGTCCGCCGGTATCATTCATGGAATCCGCGGGATCCAGCATGATGTCCGGATAAATGTTTACAAGCAGCATTCCGAATGCGATGGGAACCATCAGCAGCGGCTCGAAGCCCTTTGCGATTCCCAGATACAGGAACACAAAAGCCACAACCATCATGAGGTAGTTGCCCCATGTCAGGTTACAGAATGCTGTCTGTTGAACGAGATTCGATAAAGTATTTAAAATATTCATTATATAGAAACCTCCAGATCAGCAAAGTCAGCGGCAGGACAATCAGTTCATGGTTGCCAGAACCGCACCGGACTCTACTGAATCGCCTACTGCAACGTTGATGGTTGCAACAGTGCCGTCCTGAGGTGCTACGATATCGTTCTCCATCTTCATGGCCTCAAGTACGAGGATCGGATCGCCGGCCTTCACAGCATCGCCTGCGTGCTTCTTCACAGCCAGGATCTTGCCGGGCATCGGGGAAGTCACCTCTACGCCGCCTGCTGCGCCTGCCGGTGCTGCGGGAGCTGCAGCCGGAGCGGCTGCCGGTGCTGCTGCAGGAGCGGCTGCCTTCGGAGCAGCTGCTGCAACGCCGGTTCCCTTGCCTTCTTCTACGGTTACGTCATAAGCGACGCCATTAACTGTAATTGTATAGTTCTTCATTTTGAATACCATCCTTTTTAGATTCGGGCCATCGCCCATGATTAACGCTTTCTGATAGAACGAACTACCAGTCCATTGTTCAGTGTCGGTCCCGGAACGAAGCCGTCCTCTGTTCCGTTCTCAGCCTCATAGGCTGCAATCGCTGCGGCAATGACTGCCTCCAGCTCTGCGCCGGAAAGTGCCGGTGCTGCTGCGGGAGCTGCAGCCGGAGCAGCTGCCGGTGCCGGTGCTGCCTTCTTGGGAGCCGCCTCCGGTGCCTTCTTCTGTCCGATCTTGTTGACATACTTGAAGAGGCTGATGATCCATGCAATAAAGATCAGGATCACAAATACAGAGCCCATGCCGAGAAGCAGGTTGCCGGCGGCATCTGTCATCTTCTCGCTCATGCTGTACTCCGGCGAGAAGGTCATCTCGGTGTAAGCGGTCATATCCTCGTCGAAGCCGAGGGTCAGATCCAGCTTTCTCTGCTCGAAGGTAGCCACGATCGCGATGCTGTAGCCATCCTCATCCTCTGACGCCTCTACGCTGTCTACGCTGACAAAGGCGCCCAGTCTGTCCTGACTGTTCAGATAGTTGGTGAGACCGTTATAAAGAATCGAATTCTTATCATGCTCAGCCTGCGCAATGGACTTCTGAATGTCCTCTGCGGACATCTTGCCGATGGCCTCCATCTGCTGCTCACCGAACTTCTCCAGTGTTTCCTTCTGGGTCGGATCGATGGTCACTGTTGTATTCTCAGAGGAGCTGCAAGCGGTAAGAGCGCCGAAGCTTACGGCAAGACAAAGACCCAGGACTGCTTTTCTAATCCAATGTTTCATCCTGTCTCCTCTCATACTGTGCTGTGCTTCTTTTCCGGTCTGAATACGCTCTTTGTAAAAAGCATCTCGAAGGCAGCGATCACTCTCTGTCTCGTCTCCTCCGGTGCGATGATATCGTCAACATAACCGCGCTGTGCAGCAGCCAGTGCAGAATTCTGCTTTGCTGCGAACTCCTTGGCCTTCTCTGCCTTCTCCGCATCGCTGCCCTCGGCACAGATGATCTCTGCAGCCTTGGCCGCATCCATAACGCCTACCTGTGCGTTCGGATAAGCATATACAGTGTCAATGCCCAGAGCCTTGGAGCCGAAGGTCATGCCGGCAGTGCCGAAAGCATTCTTTACCACGGTTACCATGGGAACGGAGGCATTGGAATAAGCAGCAGCCAGCTGTGCAGCAGCCTTTGCCATATGGCTCTCGTTGCACTCACAGTTGTGATAGCCCTTCACGTCAGCCAGTGTCAGAACCGGGATCTCGAAGGCATCACAGAACTTCACCATCTTGGCAGCCTGCAGTGCACCCTTCCACTTGAAGGAAGCATCCTTGTTGGCCACAACGCCGACGGTCTGTCCGTTCAGCTGAATGAAGCCGGTAACCACGTCCGGTGCGAAGCCTCTCTGGGTCTTGATGAATACACCGTTGTCTGCGATCTGCTTCACAGCATCCTCAGCCTTCATGGTCTCAATGCCGGCTACGGATCTGTTCAGATCATCTGTGCACTCCTCATAAGCGCCGTAATCCTCATTGTTGCCGGGAAGAACAGCAACCAGCTTTCTGATCTCGGAGAGAACCTCCTCCTCAGTGCCGCTGAAGTCCACGTTGCCCAGCTTCTCCTGGTTCTCTGCCATGGCGATCTTGTCGTCCTTGTTGCCGAAAACCGCATCCGGAGCCGTAACAAACATACGTGCATTGCTCTTCTCCATGAAAACGAAGTCAGAAAGAGCGGTCAGCACTGCCATTCCGCCGCCGGCTACGCCGAATACAGCGGTCAGCTGGGGAATCACACCGCTTGCCAGTGTCTGCTTGTGATAGATGCGGCCCATGCCGTAAAGTGAATCACATGCCTCCTCAAGTCTCAGACCCGAGCAGTCCACAAGGCCGATGACCGGTGCGCCCATCTTCATAGCCATATCGTAGAGATTTGCAATCTTCTTTGCATGCATCTCACCCATGGAACCGCCGAGCACTGCTGCATCCTGTGCATAGACATACACAAGACCGCCGTCAATGGTGCCATAGCCGGTGACTACGCCGTCAGATGGTGCCTTCTTCTCAGCCATATTGAAGTCTGTGGATCTGGCCTGCACCAGAGCGCCGAGCTCAACAAAGCTGGACTCATCAAGCAGTGACTGAATTCGGGTCATTGCAGATGATGTTGACTGATTATCCATTTTTTGTCCTCCATTTCCTATAAAGCAGGGTAAAATCTCCCCGGTTTATCTCCGTACTATTGTAAACGATAGCCCTTTTTTGTTCAAGCCAAATGGGCACGGATTTGTGAAAGTTTTGACGCGTCCCGCAATAGTTATTTTCAATGCCCGCAATAGTGAATTTTTATACAAAACGCAGGCCCTTGGGATAATGATTTTTCACGCGTCCGTTCACGTATTTTCCGAGCCCCAGAGCCGCACCGTCGCAGGCAAGCACCAGAAAGCCGCCCCGCAGGTCTCCGGCCTCCTCCGGCGTCACGGCGATCTCCAGTCCGTGCAGATACTGGTCGATACGCGGGTCCGCCGCCGGAAAATCGAGGACCGGCAGCGGCCGGGACAGCGCATCCTCAGAATCTCCGGGCAGCGCCGTCAGACGGCAGGCATGACTCAGCGCATGGTGCGGACATTCCCGCTTCTTCAGCACCTCCGAGACCGGCACGCCCTGCCGCAGTACCCGGAGTCCGCGCAGCGAGGGCAGACTGTCCGGCACGAGGTAGACCGTATCGCCGATTTTCTCCTCCCGGAGGGTAATGTCTTCGGCTCCGGCGGCGAGATCCTCGCCCGCCTTTCGGAATACCGCCACATAGTGTCCCTCGCCCCGCTCCCGGTGCGGGAAGATGCGCTTCTCGAAGATCAGCTGAAGCGCAGGATCCTTTTCCAGAATGTAATCCCGGATGCCCTCGTCCTCTGCCGGCTCAAAGGTACAGGTGGAATAGCTCAGTCTTCCGCCGGGTGCCAGAAGCTGCAGTGCATTGTCCGCAATCTCCTTCTGCCGCTCCACGCAGTGCTCCACATTCTCCGGACTCCATTCCGCAACGGCTGTGTCATCCTTCCGGAACATGCCTTCGCCGGAGCAGGGCGCATCCAGGATGATCCGGCTGAAATAGGAAGGAAACGCAGACGCAAGTCGCCCCGTATCCTCATTCAACACCGCTGCATTCACGATTCCCATTCTTTCTATATTGGAAGAAAGCGTTCTGGCGCGGTTCCCCACATATTCATTGGAAATCAGTATGCCGCCCTGCCGATAATCCAGCATATCCGCCGCCTGGGTGCTCTTTCCGCCCGGACTTGCGCAGAGGTCCAGCACCCGGTCGAAGGGCCGGATTGCAAGCGCCGGCACCACCTGCATGGCTGAGGGCTCCTGCAGATAATAGAGGCCCGCCTCATGGTAGGGATGCTTTCCCGGACGGATGCCCAGCGCCGCCATGCGTTCTTCATTGACATAAAATTCCCGATACAGGCGCCGGCCGTCCGGCAAATCCAGAAAGCTCGCGGACGGCAGCGGCTCCAGCCCCCAGTCTGACGTCAGCTGCTCATAGCTGAGTCCCCGACAGCGCAGCAGCTTCTGCAGGTTGAGGCGAAGTCCCCGGGTCGGCGGCAATGCGTAGGACTGCAGAAACGCCTGATACTCCTCCTCATCCGGAAGAAGCGCCCGCATCCTCTCTAAAAAAGCTTCCGGCAGCTGTTTCATCTCTTTCTCCCTTCCATAAAGCATAAATCATAAAAATAAATGTCCGGCGTTTTCATCGCCGGACATTCCTGGAGTTCTTTACTTTTTCAAGTCAATCAGAAATTCACTCTGTAGTCATCTCTGCCTTCGCCGTCAATGACATAATAAGCCGCATTCTGGTTTGCCACCACATATACATCAATCTGCTTGGCATCCTTCTTGGCCTTCTCAGCAGCAGCCACAGCCTTGTCCAGGATCTCCTGAACCTTGATCTGCTTGCCGTTGAACTCCAGCGTTACGCTTGTCTTCACGGCAGCCTTCTCTGCTTTCTCAGTCTTTTCAGCCTTTACTGTTTTCTCAGCCTTTGCTGCAGGCTTATGTGCAGCAGGCTTCTTTGCAGCTTCCTTCTTTTCCGGTGCCTTCTCTTCAGCCGTCGTCTTTGTTGTCTCGGCAACCTTTTCCGTCTCTGCTGCCTTCGTCTCGACAGCCTTGGTCTCTGCAGCCTTCACCGCAGCATCTGCCTTCTTGATCTCTGCGAAGGACTCCTTCAGAGCAGTGCTCTTTGTTGCCGGTGCTGCTGCAGTCTTTGCTTTTCTAGCCATTTGTCTTGTATCTCCCTTTCCAAATGAACAACAATAATATACGGAAAAAATCCCCCTATATGCCTGCATTATACGGTTCACGTGCCTTTTTGTCAACCAAGGCCCGGTAAAGGAGCCAGAGCAGCAGGCTCACCCCCAGATAAAACCAGGTGGCAGGATTGGAAAACCAGGTGGTGAAGAAGGAAAACAGCAGGTAAAAGCAGACCTGGGCCTGCAGCACCGGGCCGTAGGGATTGCTTCTCCTGCGCTGCCCCATGAGCCAGCCTGCGAAGCAGCCCAGCAGCAGCGAAAAAAACATTACCCCGAGAATACCGAAGTCATACCAGCTGTCATAAAGGATCGTCACCGTGGTGAGCTCCTCCTTCGTGGTGAAAAGCGGAAAGCCCAGCTCCAGCGGCAGGAAAAACTTGAGCCCCGTCAGCGTCAGCAGCGGATACAGCGTTTTCAGGCCGTGGGAATGCTGCGTCAGCTCCCGGGTCATGACGTTAAAATTGTCATAGTTGTTGGCAATGTACATGTAGGGCTGGGTGATGAAGATGGGCGTATCCGGATTCTTCATTTCAAAGATCCCGTTCAGATAGGAAACGGAATGGGCCCGCAGCACCGTAATCAGCACATAGGCCAGCAGGAGACAGATTCCCAGGGCCAGCCCCTGCCGGAGACGCAGTCTTTCTCCGCTCAGAAGATACGTGAACACCATCAGGATGCCCGCGAACATCATCTGAAAACGGGAAACCAGCAGTATGGTCAGCAGAAAAGGCAGCACCAGACCCAGGGCCGCTGTCGCATCCATTTTCCCCCTGCTGTGCAGATACTGTACGGAAAAGGCCGGAATCAGCACCGCCAGCGTGGTGAAATAGTGGATGCCGGGAAGATGAAAGGTGGAGTAGGCATGGGGCATGTCCTTGGTGAAGAAGGGAATGAACCCGAGCTTCCGTGCCTCAAAGGCAAAGCAGCCGAACACAAGCACAAGCAGTGCCTGAATCACCCTGCGCTGCCGGACCAGCCCCTTTTCCGGGGATAATGTCTTCGGCGCGGCATCGCTCTTCTCCGCCCGCATTTCCTGCCGCCGCTGCACAAAAACTGCCGCAGCGTAGAACAGTACGTAGGTCAGATAGAAGCTCAGCCAGGTCTCGCCCGTCCATACCGTAGACAGGCGGCTCAGCTTAAGACACGCCACGCCCTCACCGCCGATAAGCCCCAGCGCATAGAGGCCGGTCAGGTTCAGGAGGCGTCCGCTTCTCTGATATTCCCGAAGATAGAGCCCCAGGGCCGCCAGAAGAAGCAGCAGCGCCGGCAGCACCGTCTGTCCCGCCAGAGAAAGCATACAGGCCAGGAAATACAGGATACTAAAGCCTGCCAGATTCATCAGCACATTTTTATTTTCCTTCATGACCTGCCGTGCTCCTGTGCACTGCTCTCCTGCACCGTTTCTCCGGCAGTGCCGACATTTTCTCCCTCGGACCGGGCTGTGCTTTCCTGCACATTTTCCGCCGTACTGCTTTCGCTGTGCCGGCTGCTCTCTGCCGTCTCGGATTCGGCGGCCGTTGTCATATCGCCGTCCGGACCTCCCGAACTGCTCTCCGCCGTGGTCTCCGGCAGCTTCTCCACATAGGCCGTCACGGTCACATCAATGCTGGGCTCTGCCAGCTCTACCCCATCCGGCAGCCAGTCCTCAACATTCAGGGTCTCTGTCACCGAGGAGGAGGCACCGGAAACATCCAGCGCCGGAAGGCTCAGACTTGTCAGGGTATCCATCAGCGCCGGCCGTCCCGCCAGCTTCACCGTTGCCGGCGTGATCAGCACAGAGGTGTAGCGATAGCCGTCTGCCGGCGTGCCGTTGACATCCGCCGTCAGTGTAACCGTCTGCTGCTTATACAGGACCACCGTATAGCTGACTTCCTCAGCCGAAAGCGTCACATCCGTGATATCCTTGATCTCATTGCCGTTGGCATCATAAAAGCGCAGGGTCTCCGCAGCACTCTTGTCCTCTGACAGACCGTCCAGCTCCACCTGAATGCCGATAGAGGAGATTCGTCCGATCTCCGAAACCGGTCCCTTGGCATAAACTGTGTCTGTGGGCAGGATGACGGAGCCCACCTTGTAGCCGTCCGCCGTTGCGCCGTGCGGATGCACATCGATGGTAAACTTCTTTTCCTGCATATCCTCGATGCTGACGTGCGCCACTGCCGGCTTCGGCGTCACATTCTGGATCAGCTCATCCTTGTCGTTCAGGACCTCCACATAGATCGGCACGGAGCCGGTGATGGAATAATCCTTCAGATCCACATAGGCCCGAAAGTCCTTTGCCGAAATATTGTACTGCTGGTCCGTCCGCAC
>CAVELT010000113.1:0-3453 GCA_963616545.1 Dysosmobacter segnis
ACATTCGCCATCACCCTCCAGAAGCGGTTCTGCGGATGCCCGTAGAAAAACATCTGCTCTCGGGACTTCACCGACGGCAGACTGCCGAGAATCAGAATTTCCGAATCCGCATCATACAGCGGCGGAAAGGGATGCACGATATGCTGATAATTTCCGTTCATAGCAACGCTCCCAAAATCAAAAGCACGCCCATGCCCAATACATAACACAGAAAAGCGGTACAGAGCATCAGCAGGTTTGCCCGGATAATGTCTTCCTTCTCGACAGGCCGGACAGGGTCCCCGATATAGGCCTTCTCCACGGTCTTTCCGAAGTAGACCGCGGGGCCGGCCAGCTGCACCGACAGCGCGCCGGCACAGGCAGCCTCGGTCTGGGCAGAATTCGGGCTTTTGTGCTTCCGGCGGTCCCGGCAGAAGATGCGCCAGGCATTTCCGAAGCTGAAAAATTCCCCCATAAGACCATAGAAAAGGCCGCAGATTCCGGCGGAAAGCACCATCAGGAGCCCGGAAATCCGGGACGGCAGAAAATTCAGCACATCGTCCAGACGGGCGGCGGCGGTGCCGAAGTCGTAATAGCGCTCGTTCCGGTAGCCCACCATGGAATCCATGGTATTCACCGCCTTGTAGAAGAACATCCCCGGCAGGCCGAAGCAAAGGAAAAACAGCATGGGCGCGATGACCCCGTCCGAGGTGTTTTCCGCAACGGTCTCTACCGCTGCCTTCACCACGCCGCATTCATCCAGTGCCGCTGTGTCGCGGCCCACGATCATAGATACTGCCCGGCGCCCGGCCGCGAGACCTTCCTTTTCCAGCGCTAGGAAAACCTTATAACTCTCCGCAAAAAGAGAATGGGCCGCCAGCAGCTGGGCACACCAGAAGACCTGCAGCAGCCGGACGGCCCGGAGGCCGAGGCAAAAGCCCAGAAGCCGAAGTGAAAGCATTACCCCGGAAAGGGTGCAGAGAAGCACCAGCAGCACGAGAACGCTGCCGGCCAGGCGTTTCCTGCCGCGGTCCGACTCCTGCGGTGCCCGCAGACGGAAAAGCCGCCACAGCAGCGTTTCCCAGCGGCTGATGAGAACGCCGACGGCCTGTACCGGATGGTAGAGCCAGTGAGGATCCCCGAACAGAAGATCCAGCAGGCAGGCGATGGTCAATATACTTGCGCGTTCAATCAGAATTTCCTTCATTTCTTATTTTATCTTATCTTAGTCACGGCCTTCACTGCCGTTCCGCTTCAATATGGCCAGCGCTTCCCGGATGTTCCGCACTGCCAGGATCTCCACGCCCCGGTTTTTGAGGCCCGCAAATTTCTCCGCATGGTAGGCCGGCATCACGATTTTATGGAAGCCCAGCCGCACGGCCTCCTCGATGCGCTGCTCCGCATTGGAAACCGCCCGGACCTCACCGGCCAGTCCCACCTCACCGAAGATCATGGCATCCTCAGGCAATTGAATGTTGCGGCAGCTGGAGATCAGCGCCAGGATGATGGCGAGATCCGTGGAGGGCTCGGAAATCTTCAGACCGCCGGCGATGTTGAGATAGGCATCGTATTTCGACATTTCGAGGCCGATGCGGCGCTCAATGATGGCCAGCAGCAGATTCATGCGGTTATAGTCCACGCCGTTGGCGGTCCGCCGGGGCAGTCCGAAGCTGGTGGGTACCGCGAGTCCCTGGATCTCGATCAGCAGCGGGCGCGTGCCCTCCATGCCGCAGGTCACCACGGAACCCGCCGCACCAGCCGGACGGCCGGACAGCAGCAGCTCGGAGGGATTCAGTACCTCCTGCAGTCCCTCACCGGTCATTTCAAAGACCGCGATTTCATTGGTGGAGCCGAAACGGTTCTTCTGCCCATGGAGGATGCGGAGACTGCCGCTGCTCTCTCCCTCAAAATAGAGCACCGCATCCACCATATGCTCCAGCACCTTCGGACCGGCAACATTGCCGTCCTTCGTCACATGGCCTACGATAAAGACGGCGATGCCGTTTTCCTTGGCGGCCCGCAGCAGTGCCGCCGCAGATTCCCGGACCTGGCTCACCGAACCGGGAGCAGCCGTTACCGCTTCCGTACACATGGTCTGGATGGAATCGATGACCACAAAGTCCGGCTTCTCCGCACTGAGCACCTCCAGGATATTTTCGATGCTCGTTTCACAGAGGAAGCGCAGCTCGCCCCGGATCTCCGCAATGCGCTGTGCCCGCAGCTTGATCTGCTTGAGGCTTTCCTCACCGGAAACATAGAGCACAGATTTTCCGCCGTCGGCGGCCAGGTTCCGGGCCGCCTCCAGAAGGATCGTGGACTTTCCGATGCCCGGGTCGCCGCCCAGCAGCACCAGAGAACCCACCACGATACCGCCGCCCAGCACACGGTCCAGCTCCCGGAAGCCCGTGTGCAGCCGATCCTCCTGCTCCAGAGCGATCTCATCGATCTTCACCGGCCGGGCCGCCTGTCCCCGCCTGCCGGCACCGGAAAAGCCGGATGCAAAAGAGGAGCTGGCTTTTTTCACCGGCTCCTCAGCAAAGCTGTTCCATGTACGACAGGAAGGACACTGCCCCAGCCACTTTGCGGACTCATAGCCGCATTCCTTACAGAAGAACCGGGATGTGATCTTTGCCATTACTTGCTCCTTCTCGACGCAAATTTCAGTTTTTCTCCGCTCTTGTCCACAGTAATGCGAACCGTGCTGTCTCTTGTGACACGCCCGTTCAGAATTTCCTCAGACAGCGGGTTCTCCAGATAGCTCTGGATGGTCCGGCGCAGCGGCCGGGCACCGAATTTCGGATCATAGCCCTTCTCCGCCAGGAAGTCCTTGGCCTTCTCATCGAGAGAAAGGTGAATGCCCAGCTCCGTGCGGGCCCGCTGCCGAAGCTCCTTCAGCAGGACATCCGCAATGGCCCGGATGTTCTCCTTCGTCATCGGATGGAAGACGATAATCTCATCAATACGATTCAGGAACTCGGGCTTAAAGAGATGCTTGATCTCCTCCATCACCCGGCCCTTCATAAACTGATAATCCTTGTCCTTCGAGCCGTCGCCGTTGTCAAAGCCGAGCCGCTTCGGGCTCATGATGGCCTCTGCCCCCGCATTGGAGGTCATGATAATGACGGTATTCTTAAAGGAAACCTTCCGGCCCTGGGCATCGGTGATGTGTCCGTCGTCCAGCACCTGCAGAAGAATATTCAGCACATCCGGGTGAGCCTTCTCGATCTCGTCAAAGAGAATCACGGAATAGGGATGCCGACGCACCTTTTCCGAGAGCTGACCGCCCTCATCATAGCCCACATAGCCGGGAGGGGAGCCGATCATCTTGGACACGCTGTACTTTTCCATGTACTCGGACATATCCACCCGGATCAGATCCTCTTCCTCACCGAACATGGCCGCTGCCAGCGTTTTGGACAGCTCCGTCTTGCCGACGCCGGTGGGTCCCAGGAACATGAAGGAGCCGATGGGCCG
>CAVELT010000113.1:3601-7136 GCA_963616545.1 Dysosmobacter segnis
ATGCGGGTCCACTCGGATACCACCCGGGCGATCTCCTCCTCCGTCACATGAAGCGGATGCTCTGCCTGCTCCTGTTCCCAGGCCGCTTTTGCCTTCTCGAAACGTTTCCGGCTGCGGAGCTGCTGCTTCTTGATCTCCGAAGCCTTTTCGAAGTCCTGCGCCTTAATGGCGGCTTCCTTCTCCTCGCCGAGCTTCTCCAGCTCTTCACGCTTTTTTCTGAGCTTTTCCGGCTCTCCCAACGCGGTGATACGCAGCTTCGAGGCGGCCTCATCGATCAGATCGATGGCCTTGTCCGGCAGGTAGCGGTCGCTGATATAGCGGGAAGAAAGCTTCACCGCTGCCGCAAGCGCCGAGGGCTCAATCACCACCTTGTGATGCTCCTCATAGCGGGGACTCACGCCCTGCAGGATCTGCAGCGCTTTCTCCTCCGAGGGCTCATTCACCATCACCGGCTGGAAACGCCGCTCCAGCGCCGCATCCTTTTCGATGTGCTTCCGGTACTCCTCCAGTGTCGTGGCGCCGATGATCTGCAGCTCTCCCCGGGCCAGAGCCGGCTTCAGGATATTGGCCGCATCCAATGCGCCCTCCGCACCGCCGGCACCGATAATGGTATGAATTTCGTCAATAAACAGCAGGACCTCACCGTCATTCTGCGCCTCCTGAATGACCCGCTTGATCCTCTCCTCAAACTCGCCCCGGTACTTGGAGCCGGCCACCATGCCGGAAATGTCCAGGGTCAGCAGCCGCTTTCCGCGGATGGTCTCCGGCACGCTGCCCGCAATGATTCTCTGGGCAATGCCTTCGGCCACGGCGGTCTTTCCCACGCCGGGCTCACCGATGAGGCAGGGATTGTTTTTGGTTCTGCGGGAAAGGATCTGCACCACCCGCATGATCTCGGCCTCTCTTCCCACCACGGGATCCAGCTGTCCCTCGGAGGCCATCTCCGTCAGGTCTCTGGAATACCGGTCCAGCACCGGCGTCCGGCTCTGCTTCTGCTCCCGGCGTCCGCTGCCCTCGTCCGAGCCGACAGTGTCCCCCGCTGCCGACAGGATCTGCTGATAAATCTGCTGTGCATCGGCGCCGAGTGTCGTAATGATGCGTGAGGCAGTACAGCCCGGATCCTTCAGAATAGCCGTCAGGATGTTTTCTGTACCCACCAGCCGGGCCTTCATGTGCCGGGCCTCCTGCACGCTGGCGTCCATGATGCGGCTTGCGGTGGGGGTATAGCCGGAATGATCTGCCAGCGCCACCGTGCTGTCTGTGGAAATGAATTTCTCGATCATTTCCAGAATTCTGTCCTCGTTAATGCCGTTGGCCGCCAGAACCCGGGCCGCCACCGAGGTGTTTTCTCTTCTGAGTCCCAGCAGGATATGCTCCGTGCCGATGTATTTATGATGCAGCTCCTCCGCGGCTTCAATGGCCAGCTTCAGGGCCTGCTGCGCCTGCATTGTAAATTGATTCATGCCTGTTCTGTTCTCTTCCCTTCAGATTGAGCTGACTGCGAAGGAAATGCTGATTCATTCAGCGTTTCCTTAAAGGTCTTCAATATCCAGATCCTCGTCCTTTTTATCCGCTGTCGGAATGACCGTCGTCTCCCCCAGAGCATCCGCCGACTCTGCCGCATTCTCAGCAAAGGCCTTCCGGTCCAGCAGCACCGTGCTTTCCAGCTCTGCGTCCTCTGTTTCCGCTGCAGCTGCCTGTGCGGGCTTCTGCAGAATCCGCGTCTCCTCCAGCTCCGCGCCTGCACCCGTTTCCGCAGCCGAAGACATTACCCTAGTCTCCCCCAGGGCGTCCTCTGCTTCCGCTGCAGGTGCCGCCGGGATGCTGATGGTGCCGGTTTCCTCCTGCGCCTGATTCAGCTTCCGCACCGTATCGAGGCCGTGCTTCCGGTTCTTCCGCAGCAGCATACAGATGCCGACACAGAGTGCCAGACTGACAGCGCCCAGCACACAGCTCAGAATGAACTGGAAGTTGTAGCGGTTCACCAGCGCATCATAGCGCTCCAGCAGTGCCGGATAGTCCTCGGCGTTCTGCTTCAGCTCTACCTCTACAGGATCCTCGAAATAACGCTGCAGTGTCTTCTCCGTCAGGTCATAACGGTAGAAGCTCAGCTCACCGGCATCGTTCATACCGTAAAGGATGCAGTACTGATGGTCGCTGTCGGCCTTCCATACCCAGCCCTTCACCTGATGTCCGTCGATGTCAATGGTACTCTCCGCAAAGCCGGAAGGGATCTCCACGTCAGAGCCCGGATTCATGATGGTGATGGTCTTCTCCTTGGAGGAAAGCTTGACGCCCTCATTTACCGTCTCCGTTCCGGTCTCTGTTTCACTGGCACCGCCCTCCTCTTTGGTGACCTTCAGGCTGTAAACGGTCTGGGTACCATCCTGCGCCTTTACGGTAATGCTGACGGCATTTTCACCCATATTCAGCGCATCGTTGCCGCTGACGCTGACCGAAGCACCCTCTCCCGCTGCCACTGCATTGATGGCCAGACGGTCCACATCGGTGCCTACCGTCACATCATAGCTGGTCACATCCGCCGAGAAGGCCGGACTCAGCTCTCCCGGAGATACGGTCAGCTCCGAAAGGGAGGCATCACTCGAGGCGGAAGCCTCTGCAGCCACCTGCACCGTGGAGCTTCCCTGATGTGTGATGTCCACCAGCGCCTCATTGCTGTCATAAACCTCCTGGGTGCTGATGCTGATGCTGGTGGGGCCGGCGGTCAGGGTCTTGAACTTCAGATTATAGGCCAGCTCTCCCGTGCCCGCGCCGTTGCTGGCGCCGTGAATCCGCACCGTACCGGCGCCGCCGTCCGCATCCGTACCGCTGATAAATTCGAGCACGGAGGTATCATAATTTACGGTAATATCCGCCTTAGAGAGGGTGCCGTCCGTGCTCTTCACCTTCATGGTGACATTCACGTCCGTGCCCAAGGTCACCGAGGGATCCGAAAAGGAAATCTGTCCCGTGGCCGCCAGTGCCGAAATGGACAGCAGCATGGAGGCCGCCGCCGTACAGAGTATATATTTGAGTTTTTTCATAGCATTCTCCCTGTAAAGTCATCTCTTCCGGAAATAATTTGCCGATAGATTATAGCATAAATACGCCGCGCTTTCAAATTCCGGCCCTGTTCCGTCCGCGTTGCAGCTGCTCACTGCGGGCCCTCGCCCACCACGACGATACCGGTGCTGCTCTGGACGCTGCTGCCCGTGCTGTCGCTGCTCTGGGCACTGCCGGTCTGTCCGTTGGCACCCTTGTTGATGATGATCTGATAGGTTCTGGTGCTGCCGTTCTGCGCCGTCACGGTAATGCTTACGGCGGTAGATGCCTCTGTCAGCGTCACTGTACCGGTACCGCTGATCTGTGCGTGGCTCTCGGCCTGGGAAGCACTGACATTGACCTCGGTCACGGAAGGATCCACCACCAGCGTGTACTGCTCCGTATCCATCTGGAAGCCCGGCGTCAGAGTAAAGCCGCTGACACTGAGGCTGCTGAGCTTGTTGTTCGGGCTGCCGTCTCCTGTGGGCTTCGC
>CAVELT010000114.1:0-6979 GCA_963616545.1 Dysosmobacter segnis
GGCACAGAAAGCGAGGGATGAGTATGCATGAGATTTTAAAACGGCCCTTCCGAAAAAGAGAGCTTTTCCTGCTTCTGCTGCTCATCGTTCTTCTGCTGGGTCTTCTGTATTATTGCTTTCTTTATCAGCCGGCGGAACGGCGCATCCGGGCGGCCGATACGACAGAAATCGAAAGTCGGATTCTGTCGGAGCAGCAGAAGCAGCAGCGCATCCGCAGCATGCAGCAGGAGATGGAGGAGAGCGGCGGAGAGAGCGGCAGCTATGTGCCGACCTACAGCAACTTCAATGAGGAGGCCAAGCTCCTGAATACGATTTTCGGCAGTGCGGCCAGCTATCATTTCACCTATCACGAGCCGGAGGCGGAGGATGATGTGGTACGCCGCCAGATCGACATCAGCTTTACGGCGGCCAGCTACGCAGAGGCACACGGCATGCTTCTGCAGCTGAAGGCGTCTCCCTATCGGCTGCTGATCACGGAAGTAAGCCTCGCTGCCGGCGGCAATACTGCGGTGGACGGCGCGCTGCCCGGCCTGCAGAGCAGCGATGAGATCAGCGGCTCACTGAGCATTACCTTTTATGAAACCCTGTATGATGCCGAGACAACGGACGGTCTGAAGACCGGTGAGGGCAGCAGCACTGGCGGGGGAGGCCTTGCCGGCGGCGACTTCTCCAATCTGGAGCGCTCGGATCTGGAAACCATAGCGGAATCCTGGGCAAGTGACGTGGTAAACGGAAAAGCATGAGCGGATATTCTGACTTAAAAAACAGAATAGAGAAAAGACTGACGGAACAGGAGGGTGCCACACTTTTACTGGCACTCCTGTTCTTTTTGCTCTGCGCGGTCTGCGGCTCGGTGATTCTCGCCTCTGCGACAGCCTCCTCCGGGCGCATTGCGGGGCTCGGGCAGTACCGGCAGCGCTATCAGTCTGTGGAGGCCGCTGCCCGGCTGTTGGAAAACGAGCTGCACAATGCCTCTGTGACCTTGCAGGAAACAGAAAGGATACTGGTTACGACAGAGCATGTGGAGAAGGACAATGTCGGCGACGGCGGGGACGGCGGAAAATCCGAGGAGACGTATACCACCACGACCTATACGTTTTCCGGGCCGGACTATTTGTCAATTGGCAGCAGGACGGATGCTGCCGATCGTACCGGCATTGCAGATGCTGCAGACAGCCGGGAAGCAGAAGAAGAGATGTCTGCTGCGGCATTTTCCGACAGCAGCGGCAGCAACAGCAGCCTGTCTCTGCTGGAGCAAATGCTGACGGATGCGGACCTGAGCAGCTATCTGCTGAAGGGAGAGACCTACCAAAGGGCCGGCACCATCGTGATTTCCGATCGGGACGAGGAGAACTCCGAAAATGCAGAGGCCAGCCTTTCTGACTGTCAGAAGGCCTGGCAGACTGCCTTTCTGACCGGAGACAGCACAAAGTGTGTCAGGCGGCATTTCACCATGCAGCTTGAGGATATCGACGGAGACGACGACGGCAGCATGGTGCAGGACTCGCTGGTGGAGGTGGTTCTGCAGCTTTACGGGGACGGCACGCTGGAGCTTCGGCTCAGCAGCGGAGATACGGCGCAGAGCGGCGGCGATACTGCGGAATCTAGCGCCGATGTGGATACGTATTATATGCTTCTCCGGGGAACGGCAGAGCTGCAGACGAAGAATCGAAGCGAACGCAGCGACAGCCATGCTGCCGGCGGAGACAGTGATGATGACAGCAGCGAGACCGTGATCACAAGGAAAACCATTCTGAGCTGGGGCGATTTCGTCATCACAAAAAATGCCGCAGAGGCAGGACAGCAGAGAAAGGCGGCAGTCGGCTGAAGCTGAAGGTCAGCGGAGGAACAGAGATCGAAAATGAAGTGTCTCATGAAAAATCTGAAGAGGAAAATCCGAAGCAATAGAGGCGAATCCATGACGGAGGCCATGGCCGCGATGCTGCTCCTGTCCTTTGCCGTGCTGCTCTTTTCGGCCATGATCATTCAGTCCGGCAGGCTGATGGACCGCGGTCAGAAAGCCATAGCGTACTACGAAGCCGGGCAGAATGCATTGAACGCCCGGGATACAGGAAACGCAGCGATCGACACGGCTGACGCTGCAGTGCTGATCACCGGTGCCAACGGGGAAAATGCCTTCAGCGGTCTGACGCCGGACCTGCGGACAGGAGATGGCAACACGATATCCGTTAAGCTGTACCGGCAGAAGCTGGACTGGAGCAGGGATCTTTTTACTTACGATCGGAAAGGATATGAGACGGCTTATGTGGAAGCGGAAGATAAAGGAGAGTAAGGGTTCCACGCTGCCGGAGCTTCTGATGACGATGCTGATCGTTGCGCTCATCGGCAGTGCCCTGACGGGCGGCCTTGTGGTGGTGCAGCGCTGTTATCGCCGCATCACGCAGCTTTCTCATGCGGAGACGCTGCTGTCGACGACAGCCACGCTGCTGACGGACCAGCTTGAATATGCGACCTCGATCCGTTCCGGCGGAAACAGCATTTCCTTTGTGAATGCCAACACGAATGCCAGGGCGAGGCTCAGCTGGACCGGAGCCGAAGGCATTATCCTGTGCTACGAGAGCGGCGGAAACGAGGATGAGGGAGTCGCTGTAGGTGAAGGAGAGCAAAGCACCGCAGGACGGCGGACGGCACTGGTGAGTGAGGCGGGGCTGACCGATGCTCTGTATACAAGCTTCGACAGCATAAGCTTTGAGACGGAAGGTGACGGGCGGGCGCTGATCACGGTGAAGGGGCTCGGAGTATACCGGAAAGCGACAGACGATGCGAATGCGGCAGGGCAGGAGAACGGGGATGCGCAGCAAACGAATGCGGGAGAGAGTCTCGTCAAAACGGATCTGCAGATCCGCACGGTGAACCGGCTGCAGATGAATCGGGAGTGACGGAAACGCAGGCAGTAAGGCTGGGCAGTGACCGGCAGGGCAGCAGAAGAGAAGGGACAGAACGGAATGAGAGCGACAGGACACAGAAGAAAACGGGGCTTCACGCTGGCAGAAATGCTGCTCACCGTCGGCATTATGGTGATTCTGGCGGGGATTTCCTTTGTGGCCCTGACCCGGTACCAGCGGATGCTGAAGCTTCTGGAAATGGACGGTACGGCGGAAGAGATCTTCATGGCCGCCCAGAATGAGATGAGCATACTGGAGAGCAACGGCACGCTGGAGCAGCTTTCCGGCGAGGCCCTGGGCATGCCGTTTTCTGCCGCGGAGACAGAGGACGGGGCAGAAAACGGCAGTCATCAGTGCTATGCGCTGATTCACAATGCCGGGGATGACGGGGACAGTGTCGGTGCGGAGCTTCTGGCCTGCCTTCTCCCCTTCGGTGCCGTTGACGATACGGTGCGGACGGGCGGCAATTACCGCATTGAATATGACTGTACCGCAAAAACGGTAACGGCAGTCTATTATTCGAAAACAGCGAGCTTTCTGAGCACTGCGGGGGATGCTTATGCATTCCGGACAGACGGGAGCGATGCCGATGCTTTACGGAAGGCTGCGGGAGACAAAAATCTGCGGCAGCACTTTGACGGCTCTGCGAAGGAGGCTGCGGGCGGCGCCATCGTGGGCTATTACGGCGGCGGCAGCAAGGCTGTGCCGGAGGGGACGCTGGCAGCGCCGGTGCTGTCCGTTGAGAATGGTGCGCGGCTTCTTCTTCATATCCGGATGCCGCAGGAAAACAAGGATACCGAAACGGTGCTGTATGTCAGAGGAAAGGACAGCGGCAGAGAGGCCCTGATTTCGCTGGGCGATCTGGCGGGCGTGACAGGCAATACACTGGCGCAGACCGGCTTTACGGCAAAGGGAAATGCTGCAGAGGGGAAGGAGATCAGCGGCAGTACTTTTTACATGGCATGCCCTTCGGTGGATGCCGGCGCCGATAAGGACTACCTCCTTTGTCTGGATTCGGTCACGGAGAAGGATGCGCATTTCACGCAGCTTTTCCCGGGTCTGATACCGGGAGAGGATATCGAAATCCAGGCCCTTTGCAGCAGCACCGACGGCTATGCGCTGGAGGTGAAGAGCAACACCGTCACTGCCAATTCTCTCTTTGCTTCAGTGGATACGGAGAATATTACGAAGCTTTGGACCGTTGAAATGAACGGCATGGGCAGCCTGAAGGCCGGTGAAAGTCTGCCGGTGCCGGCCGCAATGATCGCCAGTGTGCGGCATCTCGAGAATCTGGATCCGGCGGTTTCCGGACTGTCAACAGCAGTGAGCGATGAGGATTGTATACAGGCTGCCGTGCAGACCGGGGATCTCGTATACGCAGCGGCCGGTCCGGTGACGGATTACGAAGGTCATGCCGTACAGACTCCGGATGCTGTCAGTACGGCCGATGTTTTCGCATCGGATATTGCGGCATACAGCGCTGCCGGTGAAAGCAGCATAAAGGCTTACGATCTGGACGGCAGAGCGTATGACGGCTATCGCCCCATTCAGAATGCGGCGCTTCTGTCCTATGACGGCAAGGGCAATGCCATTGTGAATCTTTATTCCGGCTCTGCCGCAAACGGCGGGCAGGGCATTTTTTCCTGCGTTGCCGGGCAGAAGGATGCGAAGCCGGTCAGCATCCGGGATCTGCGGCTTGTGAACTGTCAATTTACAAATTCTGAGGGCGCCGCAGCGGGTGCACTTGTCGGTGTGGCGGGAGATTCCCATCAGCTGGTTCTGCAGGGCATCGAAGCGGTGAACTGTCAGTTGTCCTCTGCGGGTAATGTCGGCGGCCTCGTGGGAGCTGTGGAGGCCGACGGCGCAGACAGCGCGGCTGTCAGGCTCTATGTGAACGAATGCGGTATCTTGGGCGAATACGGCAGCATCAGCGGCGGGAATGCCGGCGGTCTCATCGGCAGTCTGCAGGGAAGTTCGGGGACGTATCTTTTCAACAGCACTGCCTCTGTGTATGTGAGCGGTGTTCACACTGCCGGCGGCTTGCTCGGCGAGCTCAGCGGACAGTCCGACATTCGATTCTGCTATGTCGGCGGTCACACAAGGGACGGAGCATATCCGGAGGACAGCGCTGAGGGGGCAGCGGCACTGACCGGCCAGGGCCGCTGGAATGTACAGTCCGACGTCGGGAATGCCGGAGGCTTTATCGGAGAGGCAAAATCCGTACAGCTGCAGCTGATCGGCTGCTATACTACGGCTTCTGTACAGTCTGCGGGCAATGCCGGAGCCTTCCTGGCTGCCGTCAGCGGAGGCGGTTCCGAGAGTGCTTCTTATTGCTATGCAGCCGGGAAAGTCAGCGGCAGCTGCGGTCTGTCGGAGGCTGTGAAAAATCTGGCGGCAGACGGCAGTGACTATGAAGGCACAGGCTATGCGGAGACCTATGATGCTGCGCTGAAAACAAACAATGCAAATCCGCAGTATCCGTATATGACTGCGGCGGAGCTGTATACGGCGTCGGTGACAGACACTGCAGTGCCGGAGATAAGCGACGGCAGCAGGAGCCTGAAGTACGGCAGTAAGCATATCGGTGATTTCTGTCCGGAGGAGAACGGCACAGTCGAAGCTGTGCTCCGCTTTCTGAACGGCCCGCGCCTCTACGCGGAGGTATTTACCCCGCTGAAGGAGAATGAAACCAATTATCTTACCCTGGTGCTGACGGGGACGGCCGAAAATGATCTTTCCAAACAGACGGCAAATACGTTCCAGTTTGAGGCTGCGGTTGCAGCGGATCATACGGTTACGTTAAACAGAATAAGCTCTCCGAATTCTTCGAATAAGCATATACAGGATAATCAGGCAAAAGTAATTACCGTGGCGGATAAGAGCTATCTGGTGTATCGTATTCTGCTGGATGATATCTCTGTGCCTTATATGCACTTTTCGGATGTCACCAAGGGTATCCGCGTGGGCAGCGCGATCACCGGCTATGCCACTGCAGAACAGAATCCGGGCGATGGCTGGTATACGGACGATGCTTATCTGAACCAGACCGTGGACACAACATGGATGAGTACATTGCTTACAGCAGCAAATACGGAGTTAAACCTGAAAGGCTCCGCTGCCGTTTTAGAGCAGTACGATTGGGGAACTGCGGTTACTGCGCCTTTTGATACCGACAACAGTCTTTTCGGCAGAGATTCCGATCCGTTTGCGGCGGATAAGTTGTCTGTGAATATCAGCAGCTGCCGTCATCTGCAGAATCTGGACCAATATGTTTCCGGATTTGAGAAAAATGGCGAAAATCGCGACAAAAATATGAAGGCAACAGATATCGCTGCTTTTCGGGCTGCGCAGACCGCGAATCTGGACTGGGATCAGTATATTCAGGCTGTCGGCAGGACAAATTCTGATTTTTGCCTGTATAAACCAAGCTCTGAGGACAGCATTCCGGTAAACAATGGGTGCTTCTACGGCATTCAGGATCTGATGTTAAGCGAGTATGACGGGCAACGGCATTCCATCAGTAATCTGCGTGTCCAGGGATACAAGGATGACTGGAATGCTGCCGGTTTGTTTGCTGCGGTGCCGGAAAATCAAAAGGGAATGCTGACCATTCGGAATCTGGAGCTCCGTAATGTGAACAGCCTTGCGAACCAGAAAGATAAAGAGGGCAGTGCAGCTGCTCTTGTAGGATACTATGGCAGCAGTCAGGGCCTGACTGTTCAGAATGTAGTCATCAGCGGCGCTGAGGTGAACGCAAAGATGGATGCCGGCGGTCTGATTGGTCTTGCCAGGGGCAGCGGCAGCATAAGTATGCAGAACTGTGCTGTATACGAAGGAGAGAAGGACAGCAGCGGAAACCGGCTGTATAAGTTGTTGATCTCGTCTGAGGGCGGTGCGGATAACCGCAGCAGCACATCCGACAGCGCCAGTGCCGGCGGACTCATCGGCAGAATTCCGAGCGGCACAGGACTGTCCGTTTCCATCTCCGGCTGTTCTGTCTACGGTGAGAAGGCATTGATCCTCGCCAAAGGCATAGGCAAAGACAGCGACCATACGGATGACAGTGCCGGCGG
>CAVELT010000115.1:0-6970 GCA_963616545.1 Dysosmobacter segnis
ATGGCTTCCTTGCGTACCCCTTTCATTAGGTTATGTGCATTATCCCACTTTTACTTTGCCCTGTCAATATGGAATTCCTGCTGTGCCATGCAGCCTGCACAGAACTGCCATAACCCGTAAGAATATCAAAAGGCATTTTCATAATGTGAGATTTTCTCTTCATCAAAGCAGACCACATCAAAGCGGCACGGCGTATGATACAGGGACAGCTGATGGGCCTGCAGATAGTGCAGCGCCACCGTTCGTATGCTCTGCTGCTTCCGGTAATTCACCGCTGTATAGGCCCCTCCGTAAAGTCGGGAGCTCCGGGACTTCACCTCCACAAAGACGTATGTCCAGGGCTGCCGCGTTCGGTCCAGCATGATGAGATCGATCTCATTTCGATGAAAACGGTAATTTTTCTCCAGAAGCTGAAAGCCCTTTTCCTGAAGATAGGAAAGGGCCAGCTGCTCATGCATACGTCCCTTTCGAAAGTTCATTTCCTTTTCCGGCATCTTTTACTCCACGAAGTTTTTGATGAAGCTTCTTCTGTGTATTTCACAGGGACCGTACTGCTTCAGGGCCTCGATATGCACCTTCGTACCATAGCCCTTGTTCTTGGCAAAACCATATTCCGGATATTTCTGATCATAGTCAAGCATCAGATGATCCCTCGTTACCTTTGCGATAATGCTGGCTGCCGCGATGGATACGGACTTCGCATCACCCTTGATGATGGGCAGCTGCGGGATGCTGACGCCGGGGATCGTCACGGCGTCATTGAGGAGAAGCTCCGGTACTCTGCCGAGCTTCTGCTCCACCTGCGCGATGGCCAGCCGCATGGCTTCGTAGGTCGCGTTCAGAATATTGATCTCATCAATGCGCTTTTCAGAGACTATGCCGTAGCCGAAGGCCAGGGCTTTTTCCTCGATTTCCGGCAGCAGTGCTTCCCGACGCTTCTCACTGAGCTTTTTGGAATCGTTGAGATAGAGTATCTCAGTGTCCCGGGGAAGAACGCAGCAGGCGGCCACAACAGGTCCTGCCAGAGGCCCGCGACCGGCCTCATCGACGCCGCCGATCAGGCTGAGCGCCGGATATTGGTTTTCATATTCGTGCATGGCCGCCAGGCGCTGCCGCTCCGCCAGCAGACGATCACCCTTCAGCGTTCTCAGCATTTGCATCCCCTTCTGCCTCACTGCCTGTCTTGTCCTTCATGGGACTCTCCAGTGTGATCTTCCCCAGCCGTCCGGCCCGGAAATCATCCAGCACGATCTTGGCGGCCTTCGTATAGTCGGGATCGCCGCCCTTTTTCATGCAGCCCCGGCGGCGGGCAATTTCATCGAAAACCGGCAGCGCCTCCTCCAGGCCACGCAGGCTTTCGCCGTAACGCTCGATCAGCGCATCCGGATAGTAGCGCACCAGGAACTTGATGAGATAGAACACCAGCTCATCGATGTTCAGGATCTGGTCGTTGATGGAGCCGATAATGGCCAGATTCATGCCCACGATCTCCCGTTCAAATTTCGGCCAGGTAATACCGGGGGTATCCAGAAGCTGCAGCTTCGGATTGACCTTGATCCACTGATTTCCCCGTGTCACACCCGGCTTGTTTCCGGTTTTTGCCATGGATTTGCCGACATAGGAATTGATAAAGGTTGATTTACCGACATTCGGGATGCCCACTACCATGGCGCGGATCACCGGTGTCTGGATACCGCGCTTTTTATTCCGCTCCACAATGGGCTCGCAGGCCGTGTCAATCAAAGCATTCAGCTTCTTCAGCGTGCCCTTGCTCCGGGCATCGATTTCCAGTGTATAGAAGCCTTTTTTCCGGAAGTAGTCAGCAAAAGCGAGCGTCTGCTTCCGGTCTGCCAGATCTGCCTTGTTCAGCAGCACAATTCTGGCTTTGTCCTTTGCGAAGCTGTCAATATCCGGATTCCGGCTGGATTCCGGACAGCGGCAGTCAACAATTTCGATGATCAGATCCACCAGCTGCAGATCATTTCGCATATTTCGTTTTGCCTTGGCCATATGGCCGGGATACCATTGAATATTCATCTGTTCTCCTAATCCATTAATGAATCACACCGAAACGACGAAGGGGAAGCACCCGCAGCCATACCTTGCCGAGAATCTGGCTGCTGCGGACATTACCCACATTCTGGAAACGGCTGTCCTCTGAAGAATCCGCATTGTCACCGATCAGAAAGTATTCGTCCGGCAGCAGGGTGATGGGATTCTCCGCCAGTCCGCTGAGACTGATCTCGCTGATCTTATCTGTTTCCAGCAGCTTTCCGTCAATATAAATATGCCCGTTCTGGATAATGACGGTTTCCCCCGGAAGCCCCACCACGCGCTTTACGTTGATATTGCCGTCAGCACGCCGGAAAGCCACCACATCCATCCGGCCGGGAGAAACAAAATGATAGCTCAGTGTGTCCAGCATGATCGTATCGCCGCTGCAGAGGCCCGGCTCCATACTGTGTCCCGACATGCTCAGCTGTGTGAAAAAGCCGAATACCAGAAACCAGGCCAGGGAAATCAGAACAATGACATCAACCAGTCCCCGGCAGCAGCGCTGCAAAAAATTTTTATCCGTCATCCTTCCTCCTGCGATAATGCAACCGGACGGTTATGCACCGTGCTTATTGATATCAGGAACGGCACCGGATACCCGATGCAAAGAAAAGGGTGTCCCCCGAAAAGGACACCCTCCAGTTTGTCTTTATATGGAAGAGATTACTTCGCAGCCTTAACCTTTGCGGCCTTACCAACACGGTCACGAAGATAGGTCAGCTTCGCTCTTCTTACCTTACCGGAACGAACCACCTCAACCTTCTCTACCAGCGGGCTGTGCATCGGCCATGTCTTCTCTACGCCTACGCCGTTGCTTGTCTTACGAACAGTGAAGGTTGTTCTGTTGGAGCCGCCCTGGATCTTCAGTACAGTACCCTCGAAGATCTGTGTTCTCTCACGGTTGCCCTCTTTGATCTTGTTGTACACCTTTACAGTGTCGCCGGTCTTGAAGCTGGAAACCTCGCTCTTCAGCTGAGCATCCTCGATGCCCTTAATGATCTCATAGTTTGTCATTGTGTTACCTCCTAATATCTATTCGATGTTCATTCACGATCTCCGTTTCGCCGCCAGCGGAACATCTCTTAAAGTCACAACTTTGATAATATACCACGCTGCCTTTTGAATTGCAAGCATTTTTTCATGGGATAATGTCTTCGGCTACGGCTGCCGGGTTCTGTGCTGCCTCTGTCTCAGCCGCTGCCTTATGATGTCTCCGGCGCTTCGGCTTTTTCGGCGCAAATTCCTCCGGATGGGCATTGTAATACTGCTCGTACAGGTCCGGTCTGTGCTGCTGCGTCCGCAGAAGGCTCTGCTCATGCCGCCATTCATCCACCTTCTTATGGTCTCCGGAAAGCAGAATGGGCGGCACATGCATGCCCATGAATTCCTCCGGGCGGGAATACTGGGGATATTCCAGCAGGCCGTCCGAGAAGCTTTCGATCTCGTGGCTGGCTTCCTTGTTCAGAACGCCCTCCACCAGACGGGAAACGGCATCGATCATGCAGAGTGCCGGCAGCTCGCCGCCGGTCAGTACGTAGTCGCCGATGGAGACATTTTCCGTCCCCAGCAGCTCCAGTGCTCTCTCATCTACGCCCTCGTAGTGACCGCAGAGAAAGATCAGATCCTCCTCCCGGGAAAGCTCTTCGGCAAAGCGCTGATCAAAGCGCCTTCCCTGCGGAGACATGTAAAGCACCCGGGGCTTACGTCCCAGCTTCTCGGTAATCGCCGTATAGCAGTCATATATGGGCTGGACCTGCATCAGCATACCGGCACCGCCGCCGTAGGGCGCATCATCCACATGTCCGTGACGCTCCTTCGTAAACTGCCGGATGTCGACCGCCTCCACATGAATCCTGCCGTCCTCAATGGCCCGTCCGGTGATAGAGGTATTCACGGCATTCATGATCATATCCGGAAACAGGGTCATGACATAGTAGTTTTTCATAGATCCAGCAGCCCCTCCAGAAGATGTACCTTGATATAATCCTCTTCCGGCTTCATCTCCAGTACGCAGTTCGGCGCCTTCGGAATCAGCAGATCCTTCCCGTTCTCTCTTGCCACCACAAGGACGTTGTTGGCACCGGTTTCGAGAATGTCCTTTACACGGCCCAGCACCTCTCCTGTATCGGCAATCACCTGCACACCGATGAGATCGCCCATGAAGTATTCGCCCTCCGGCAGTGGAATGGCATCCTCACGATCGACCAGCAGGTCATAATTCCGAAGATTCTGTACATCCTCAATGCGATCCAGACCCTTGAACTTCAGAAGCGCCATATTCTGGTGGAAGCGTACGGACTCTACCTCCAGCAGGCGCTGTTCGGTCTGGCTTCTGCGAAATCCCTTGGAGGCCGGCTCAAGATACACCTTTTCCAGATCCAGAAAGCGATCCGGATCCTCGGTGCTGGGCTTCACCTTCACCTCGCCCTTCAGCCCATGGGTTGTTACGATGGTTCCCACACGCAGTTGTTTCAGCATATGATTTCTCCTGTAAAAAACAATAACGATGATCCATTTTATGCGAGACCCGGCGCAAAAACAAATCCACCGGGCCCCCGCAAGCGAAGCTTGCGCTGAGCCCGGTGGATAATGCAAGCCCTGCTGCGACGTATTATCTGATGTCCACAGAGACCTTTACCTCTGCTTTCGATGCTGCAGCACTGATAACAGAGCGAATGGCCTTTGCAATACGTCCCGAACGGCCGATCACCTTTCCCATATCCTGCTCATTGACAGACAGGGTCAGAACGATTTCTCCGTCCTTGTTTTCCTCCGTGACTTTTACGTCATCAGGGAACTGTACAAGGGATCTTGCAATGGTTTCCAGTAATTCCTTCATTCGGACTCCAATCTCTGCCGACTGTCATGCTGCCCTTCCGCAGCACTTAAGCAAAGCAGTCTCAGATGCCAGCGATCTTCAGAAGCTTGGCAACAGTCTCTGTGGGCTGTGCACCGTTTGCAAGCCACTTCTTAGCAGCCTCTGTGTCAATCTTGATCACAGACGGCTCCTGCTTCGGATCATAGGTACCGATCTCCTCGATGAACTTTCCGTTTCTCGGGCTTCTGGAATCTGCAACGATTACTCTGTAAAAAGGTGCATGAATCTGTCCCATTCTTCTCAATCTGATCTTAACTGCCATTGTCTTATTCTCCTTTGAATTTTTGTGTAATATCTATCTTAACAGCTATACTGCTAAAACCTTGTTAAAAGGGCATTCTGCCGCCCTTGCCCATACCGGGAAAGCCCTTCAGACCGCCCATGCCCGGGAGACCGCCGTGTTTTCCTCTCATGGAGCCGCCGAACTGCTTCATCATTTTCTGCATCTCGTCAAACTGCTTGACCAGACGATTGACTTCGGCAATATCCACTCCTGCACCGGCGGCAATTCGCCGCTTTCGGGAAGGATTCATAAGCTTCGGATTGGCTCTTTCCTTCAGCGTCATAGACTGTATAATGGACTTGACGCGCTTCATTTGCTTTTCCGCCTCATCCAGGTCCAGAGAATCCAGCGCCTTGCCCATGCCGGGAAGCATTTTCAGGATGCCGCCCAGGCCGCCCAGCTTCTGAAGCTGTCCCATCTGGTCCAGAAAATCATCGTAGCTGAACTGCCCCTTGGACATGCGGCGCACGGAATCCCGCGCCTTCTTCTCGTCCAGCTCGCTTTGTGCCCGCTCAATCAGTGAAAGCACATCGCCCATGCCGAGGATACGGCCGGCCATACGGTCCGGATAGAACTGCTCCAGCTCGGAAAGCTTCTCGCCCATACCGAGATACAGAATCGGCTTTCCTGTCATGGCCTTGATGGACAGTGCCGCACCGCCTCTGGTGTCGCCGTCGCATTTGGTCAGGATCACACCGTCAATGCCCACCCGATCCACGAAGGTTTCGGCAACATTTACGGCCTCCTGTCCGGTCATGGCATCCACTGTCAGGATACTCCAGTCCACATGAACGGCTTTCTTGATGTTGGAAAGCTCATCCATGAGCTTCTCATCGATCTGAAGCCGGCCGGCGGTATCCAGAATGACAACATTGCAGTCCTTCTGCTTCGCCTCTTCCACTGCACGTCTGGCGATTTCCACCGGATTCACCTTGTCTCCCAGAGAGAAAAAAGGAACCTCCTGCTTTTCAGCATTGACCCGCAGCTGATCGATGGCGGCCGGACGATAGACGTCACAGGCGGCCAGCATCGGCCTTCTGTGCTGCTGCTTGAATTTTCCTGCAAGCTTGGCTGCGGTGGTGGTTTTACCGGCACCCTGAAGACCAACCATCATAATGACAGTGATCTCATTCTGGGGGCGAAGCTTGATTTCCGTGGTTTCAGAGCCCATCATTTCTGTCAGCTCCTCATTCACGATTTTCACCACCATCTGAGCCGGTGTCAGCGAATTGAGAACCTCCTCACCGATGGCTTTTTCTTTCACCTTCGCAACAAATTCCTTGACGAGCTTGAAGTTGACATCGGCCTCAAGAAGTGCCATACGCACCTCTCGGAGGGCTGCATTAACGTCTTCCTCTGACAGCCTGCCCTTGCCGGACAGATTCGCAAATATCTTTGTTAAACGATCGGACAAATTCTCAAATGCCATCTATGATTTCTCCTGCAAGCCGACGAATCTCCGCTTCGGAGGATTCTGTCTGAATTCTTTCCGCCAGTGCCCGGATGCTGAGCATCCGTTTTTCCAGTCCCAGAGTTGCCTCTGATTCTGCCAGCTTCTGATCTGCTCTTCGAAAGAGCTCCTGAGCAGCCTGTCGTGTGATGCCCAGCTCTTCACCGATTTCGCTGAAGCTCATGTCATCTACGATATGGTACTCATACACTCTTCTCTGATTTTCCTTCAGCAATCCGCCGTAGAGCTCAAAAAGATTGCCTTTGATCACAAAGTCTTCCATCAAATCCTCTCCAAACCTCAG
>CAVELT010000116.1:0-6890 GCA_963616545.1 Dysosmobacter segnis
TAAAAGGCATTTTCAAAGAGCTGTGCGTTATTCCGCCTGTCATCATCCAGAATATGCGAGTACACATCCGTGACCATCTTGACCTGCGCGTGACCGGAGTCACCCTGCACAGCCTTCACATCACCGCCGTTGAGCTTCAGCTTGTAGGTGATGCTGGAGTGACGGAGACTGTGAAACACAACCCGCGGCAGGTCATTGCGCTCGATCAGAAACCGGAAGGCAGTATTGATGGTGCCAGCCTCTGTCGGCATTCCCAGCGGCCCGGCAATGACCAGATCAAAGTCCTGATACTCATCACCGAGGGCCTCAATGGTTTCCTGCTGCTGCGCCTTCCACCGGATCAGCATCTCTGCCACGGTGCGGGGAAGAAAGATCTTTCTCACACTGGAGGCTGTCTTCGGCGCCTTCAGCACCTGCACGGTTGAGGTCCGAGAGGACATAGGCGGGAATGCCAGAATCACATCCTTGCTGTCCAGCTTGTTCAGCGTATCACGGCTGACCCGCTGCAGCTCCTTGTTGACCTGAATGCAGGCATTTCCCGACTCGATTGCCTCCGGCGAGATCTCCACGCAGTCCCAGGTAAGCCCCAGCAGCTCGCCCATACGCAGCGAGCAGGCAAAGGCCAGATTGAGGCAGAGCTTTAAGCGCTCATCCTCGCAGAGCTCCAGCGCCTGAAACAGCGTTTCCGCCGTCCAGATTTCGCGCTTTTTGTACTCTGCCTTGGGGATGGAAGCATAATCTGTCGGATTCTTCTCCATAAGCTCCCATTTCACTGCCTGTTCAAAGCAGGAATGCAGAAGCTTATGTACGGACCGCACGGTATGCGGCGTCACGAATTCATTTTTCTTTCTGCCGACGGTCGGTTCCACCGGCTTTGTCTTCAGCAGCTGCTGATAGTATTTCTCAATCACCCGTGTGGTGATCTCATTGAGCTTCATAGAGCCGATAACGGGAGAAATGTAATGCTCGATCAGACTGACATTGCTGGTATAGGTGGACATGGCCCAGGTGGCCTTGCCGTAGAGAGCTACATACTCCCGCAGCAGATCATCCAGTGACTTGCACTTCGGTACCGTGAAGGTGCCGATCTCCTCCTTGTATTCAATTTCCTTCTTCCTGCGCTTTGCGTCGGAAGAGGTCTTGTAGGTTTCCCATTTCTGCTTGCGCTCACCGTTCTCATTGGTGTACTGATACACGACACAGTAGCGGTTGCCGCGCTGTACGATTGATGCCATGCTGTATCCTCCTCTCAGCAGCCGCGGTAATCCATCCAGTCCTCGAATTCCTCTCTGGGAATCCGCCAGACGGTGCCGATTCTTCTGGCCGGTATCATGCCTTCCCTGATCCATTTGTAAATGGTGCTGCGATGGATGCCAAAGAAGTATGTAATCTCCTCAATGGTATAAAAGTTGGGGTTCTTCGGCTTTCTTGGCGCATTCTCTGAAGCCTTTGCCTGCTCGCGTTCCCTTGCATCCCGCTCGGCCTGCGTCAGGATGTGATATTTATCCTGCCCCTGCAGCCAGCGCAGGTAGCTGTCGCGGGTAATACGCTTCCTGTCTGCAACCGTTACAAAGCGGAAGATACCGTCGTTTTTCGCTGCATAAATAAAGGAATACACCTCCTTGCGGGTGATGCCGAGCTGCCAGGCGATCTCCGGCATGCTGACGGTGTCCTTCTCCAGCTCTGCATCGCGCTCGCGGTCTGCCTGCGTGCGATAGCGTGTCTGGGAATTGTACCAGCGGTCAAAGACATCTGCCGGAACCCGCATCTGATAATTCACCTGCACGGTTTCCATATGGCTTCTCTTGATGATTTCATAGACGGTTGACTCTGTCAGCTGCAGCAGCTCTGCGATATCCCCTGCGGAATACGATTGCTGCCGCAGTGCTTCTCCCGGCGGGGGACCGTCCACCTTCCTGTACCTGACCTGCAGCGAGTACCAGTGCTCAAAGCTCTCCAGCTTGATACGCATTTTCCCGTTTACCAGGATCGTCTCGAAAACCTTCTTGTGCACCAGCCAGTAGGATTCGGTCTTGCCGAGCCCCAGAAGCCTTCGCATCTCCGGCACAGACATGGTGGTCCGCTCTTTTTCCACGGACTTTTCCTGATACGGACTGCCCTCGTTGATGAAGCTGATCGTCTCATCCTTTTCCTTCACCATATCCGATGCACCTCCTTCCTGTATTTCTGTATCCGGTCATCTCTGACCGGGGAAAAGCGTATCATTTCTGCTAATAAAAGCCCACGGTGCCGATGATCCGTTCTTAGCAGAATCGACACCCTTGACAAGGCTTTCATCAGCGTTTCCTTAAATCTTGTTATCGAGCCATTCATCAAAGCTCTTCTTGGAGATCCGGTAAATACCGTTGCCGCCGACGCGGAACCAGCGGAACTCCTTTTTCTTGAGCAGGGTATAGACGGTCTCACGTCCGCAGGCGAGAATAATCTGCAGCTCGTCCACCGTATAGCAGCGCTTTTCCGGTGCCGCATTCGGAGAGGCGGAATCCACCTCATAGGTTTCAATACAGCCGATAATGTTGGCCTTGTCCGGCCGTTCCAGATGATGCTCCTTCATGGGAATGCCTCCTTATTTTTCATAGAATCTGCCGTCCTCGTAATGTCCGGCACGGTCTCTTTTCTCCGGAATGTAATAGCCGAGCTGCACCTTGATTGCCTCATCGATCCCGCGCATTTGTCCGGCAGTCACTCTGCCGAGATAGCGGATGATGCAGCTCTTATCAAAGGTGCCCAGCTGCTCGGCCAGTACCATGGAGGGGCGCTGAAGCCCCTTTGCCTTGCGCAGCAGATAGTGTGTCGGCTGCTGCTTTTTCTTTTCGATTTTTGATGTAAGCGGTGCCAGCGTAATGGTGGGCGCATAATAATTGCCCACATCGTTCTGCAGCACCACAATCGGCCTGACGCCGCCCTGTCTGGAGCCCTCCGGTATGCCCAGATTGGCCAGATACAGATCTCCTCGGCGGTAGACCCAGTCTGATTTCATCATGCGGTCCTCCTCCAGTCCATATTTCAAATGCTTATATGGATAAGCTGCTGCCGGATCTGAAAATCAAATCTGACAGCAGCTTCTACTGATATGCTTCCTCCGTATTTTGCCTCGCCACCCCGGAAGTCAGGGATTTCTCCTCATCGCTCAGGCACCCTTCGGTGCCTCACCAGGTCGCAGCAGCTGACTGCATCATAGGAATTTAACCTCCCCGCCTTCACTGTGGCCGGGCCGCGTCTTACGGAAGTATCATTATCCCTCTTGCAGTCACGGCCGCCGCCGGTTGCTGTCCGGCATTTGCTTCAGCGAATCGCTCTGCTCCGATGAGCGTCACGGCGAGCTGACGAAGGCTGCTGCTTCGAGGATTTACCTGGGAGAATGTGTATTCAGCTTTCAAGGTGCGCGGCAGAAGGAAACAGCCTGCTCCTTCTGTCTGAATACAGTTTAATCTCTTTTGCACCTGATTTTTATGGGCGAATCTGGCGGGTGAGCCCGCCTCTGAGGCGGATTTCGCTGCATGCATTCCTCCTTTCGGCAGCCGGAGAGCAGAAGGGTGCTACAGCTCCTTTTCCATGGCGGACAGGAACTCCATCAGGGAATGCACCTTGTGCCGGAGGATCTCCGAGCGCGGCTCCTCACCCAGCAGCATAAAATCCAGTGACAGATGCAGCAGTGCAGCCAGCTCGATCAGAACGTCGATGGACGGCCTGGTTCTGCCGCACTCAAACTTTCCGTAATGCGAGGCTGAAATATTCAGTTTTTCTGCGACCTCCTCCTGCGTGTAGCCGAGAGCCCTCCGGACTCGCTTCACGCGGTTGCCGCAATCAATTGGGTCATAGTACATAAAAATACCCCCGAAATGATAGATTTCAGCTCAAGCGCTTTTGCTTGCCTATAATCTACCCTTCGAGGGTTTCCTCACTGCTTAGCCCGGGCCTTACGCAGGCTATTGCAGTCTTATCAGATCTGTTTCAGGTATATTTCACCGGACATTACCTGACCGTTTCACATAACGCGGCATATTTCAGCCGGTCATTCCGGCTCTTTATCCGGATGCACATCTGACCTTTCGAATTCATGCATTTTCTCCACAAGCTCTGCCAGCGCAGATTCTGTCAGATACTGTCTGGCCCGTTCAAACTCAGCTCTGGCATTCTGCTGCAGACCGATTTTGGAAAGGGAGACCAGCAGCCAGTAAACCGCTGTCGGATTGCCCGGCTCAATATCCAGCGACTTAGAGGCGAAATGCTGAATGCTCTCATAATCCTTAAGCGCTGCAAGATCCTTCAGCAGGCTGTTGATCGTATCGATGTATATCATCGCATACCGCTCAACCGTGGATAAAAGCCAATGCTCCGCAGAAGCCTCCCTGTAGAGAGGACCGCTATAGAGCTTGACGGCCTTTTTGCGGGATTCAATCCGTTCCCGGCGATCCCGCTGCTTCTTCGCCGCAGCCGCAATTTTCTCAAACTCCTCCAGATCCGTCATCACATGATAATGCACATTGATCTGATAGCCATAATCCGACCTCTTAATCAGTACCTCATTCTGATCCAGAACAGATTCCAGCAGCGGCTTCGTTCTGGACATCACCACCCGCAGCGCGTTGGTGCTGTTCTCCGTATCCTCACCCGGGTACAGCTTTTCTGCAATTGTACGAAGGGGTACCGCTCTTTGGCGGATCGCCAGATAACAGAGCATTCGCCACAGCTTCGGGGAATTCAGCGTTTCCGCTGACACCTCACCCTTAAGCGTATGGAGCTCCGGCTCTCCGAACAGCTTGAAATAGATATCCCGGTCCTCCTTCAGTGCTCCGCACGGCGTCCTGACCTGCAGCCGCAGTGCTTCCAGGTGCTGCTGCTCCTTCCAGCAGTTCATAATCACATATCCGATTGCCGACAGAAAGCTGGTCCTGTTGGAAAACATTCTCGGATTCTTGATAATCAGGAATCCGTAGGGCCTGTGATAATAAAGCGGACACCCGGTCACGCTGTGCACATCCAGTCTTGCATAATGCTGCTGCTCTGAGGGAGAAACGGCAGCCCCGCAGTCTGCGATGTCGTTAAGGATGACAGGTCGATTGTTCTTGAGAGCATCGATCCAGTGCGCATAATTGTCCATGTACTCAATCTCATCAAAGAGGGTGTCCATCCTGCTCTTATCCCGGTTGGCCCAGCAGACCGGATAAAAGATTTCCGTTTCCACATCCGCCGTCACCATACCGCACCAGTCGGCATCGTAAAAATCGCGGCAAACCTCCAGCACATCCCGGGCAATGCTCTCCGGATCATCACTGGTATGCAGAGCCTGCTCCAGCAAGGACAAGGTTCTCTCAAAGCGGTAGAGATAATCCATCTCCAGTCCCGGCAGCAGCATCTGTGACGGCCGGATCTCAATGCCGATTCCTTTACTGTGTTCGTTCTCCTTTGTCATGATAATCACCTCATCAAAGTGCAAAACCCGCAGAAACCACCGAAAAACGGCAGCCTCTGCGGGTTGGTGTATTTCGCATCCTTCTGCTGCCAATCCATCTTACTGATAGGCGACGATTGCAGCATCCATTGATGAGTTTGTGCGCTGTAAATAATATGTCGGGTAAAAATCTGCATTCAAGGTAGGGGAGACAACGGTCTCATCGGATGGATGCTGTGAACTGTATAAGTCATGGCTTTTACCTCCGGTAAAGAACTGCCAGACCCGGGATAAGTCTGAGTATTATTTTATTCCTTTGCGGCTGCAGCTGTATTCTGTACAATAATCAGCTGATCCATGATTTTCAGAAGAGAGGACTTTGTTGCGGTCGTCATCTGATTGATCCTGTCTGCAAATTCAACCTCTACAAAATACTGCTTGCAGGCATGCGGTGCATCCTTCAGAAAGTAATCCACGCTTACATTCAGCTCCTCACTCAGCTTCGTGAGAAGATCAATTGAAGGATTGGTTCTTCCATTCTCCACGGCGCTAATGTGCTTAGGGTCACAACCACACGCAGCGGCTACTGCTTTCTGCGTCTTTTTTGCCTCGATCCGAGCAGCTCTGATATGCTCGCCGACCTTGGCAAAATCAATTTTGGCCTGCATCCCTAATCACCTCCAGTCCGTATAATTTCTCACCTTCAGTATAGGAATTTCTGTCTGTCAGAGGAACTTGCCAACAAATGTACCTTCTATGCATTAGATAGAAAGTCTGGATAAAAATTTGCGATTTCCTATCTGATAGATGGTGTCTGCGAAGAACCGGCGGCACGGAAAAAGCCCAGGGGAGAGTAGACCGCTCCCTTGGGCTCTTGCCTATGATATGAATTTGGAAACCGCTTTAGCTCCGATAAAAAATTGTGAGAGCTAACGCATTCATGAAATATATCCTCCAATCAAATTACATAACCTGGCGGCTGTCATAGCCCTTCTTCTTGAGCTCTGAGAACAGCACATCCATCTTTACAGGCTTGATGCACAGCAGGTGCATCGGCTTCCCCTGATCTGCCAGCTTCTGCAGCGCAGCAACCGGAATCTTCTTATATTCCGCATGGGCAACATACTCCGCCGACATTGGCTCTATAATCGTAACCTTGCCCATAACCTGCACGCTCTTCAGCTCGCCAAAGCCCGGATTCTTATCAAACACAGCAAGGCTGACATTGTCGTTCTTCTCCAGACCGATGAATTTCTCGCCGCCCTCGGTAAAGATCCAGAATTTGCCGTCGTGATAGCTGTACTCCAGGGGAGTGCAGCGCACATAGTCACCGGTGCCGGTGGCCAGCGCACAGACAGAGCCGGTGCTGAGATATTCCTCGACGATAGGCTTTAGCTGCTCCGGCGGCATTTCCTTGCGCTCTTTTGAAGTCCAATAAGCTGCCGCTTTCTTATATTCTTCTGTAGTCATTTTC
>CAVELT010000117.1:0-6536 GCA_963616545.1 Dysosmobacter segnis
CCACAGAAAAGACGTGGAAATGTTTTCGGCAGGGTGATGCCGGCGCAGCGGAGGCAAAGACATTACCCTGATATGCAAGAGGAGAATACAGGAGGACAGCATGGGAGAATCATTAACCAGAAAAATCATCAAGTCACATTTCGTCAAGGGTTCCATGACCCCGGGAGAGGACGTATTTGTGAAGGTGGATCAGACCCTGACCCACGACATCAACGCCGTTATGACCTATCTTGCCTTTGAGCAGATCGGCCTGCCGAGAGCCAGAACCGAGATTTCCGTTTCGAATCTGGACCACAATCTGCTTTATATCGATTTCAAGACTCCGGATGATCATATCTATCTGAGAACCGCAGCGGAGAAGTACGGCGTTTATGTTTCGAGACCCGGCAACGGTATCTGCCACATGGTGCATACCTGCCGTTTCGCGGCACCGGGCAAGCTGCTGATGGGCGGCGACTCTCATACCCCCTCCAGCGGTGCAGTAGGCATGCTGGCCATCGGTGTGGGCGGTATGGACGTGGCTACTGCCATGACCGGACTGCCGATGCGTCTCACCATGCCGAAGGTGGTGAAGGTGAACCTGACCGGAAAGCTGAGAGCCGGCGTCAATGCCAAGGAGGTCGTGCTGGAGATGCTGCGCCGGGAGACCATTAAGGGCGGCCTCGGCAAGGTCTACGAGTACGTGGGCGAGGGCGTGAAGACCCTGTCCGTGCCGGAGAGACTGACCATCGCCAACATGGGTGCCGAGATGGGCGCAACGACCTCCATCTTCCCGGCAGATGAGGTGGTCAAGCAGTTTATGAAGGCCCAGGAGCGGGAAGAGCAGTATGTGGAGCTGCTGCCGGATGCCGATGCCGAGTACGATGAGGAGATGGAGATGGATCTCAGCGCTCTGGAGCCGCTGATTTCCCTTCCGCACCAGCCGGACAATGTGGTGCCGATTTCTTCCCTGAAGGAGCACCCGGTGGTACAGCAGGTATTCATGGGCTCCTGCACCAACGGCTCCTACTCTGATTTTGCCAAGGCTGCTCTCGTGATGCAGGGACGGCATGTCAATGAAAATGTGCAGTGCACTGCCGGCATCGCCTCCAAGCAGATCTACAAGCAGCTGATGAAGGACGGCTATCTCGACATGCTGGTGGATGCCGGTGTCCGTCTCCTGGAGATCTCCTGCGGACCCTGCTGCGCCATCGGTCAGGTACCGCCCACCAACGGCATCGCGGTACGTACGTCAAACCGCAACTTTAAGGGCCGCGCAGGTTCTCCGAACGCCAACATTTACCTGGTATCCCCGGAGAGCGCCGCTGCCACAGCCATCATGGGCACCTTCGCCAGCGCAGAAGACGTGATGGGCGCTGATGTTGCGAAGCTGGCAGAGGTTCACGAGCCGGATCACTACTTTGTGGATGATGCGATGCTCATCAAGCCGCTGCCGGAGGAGGAGGCTGCCAAGGTTGAGGTGGTCAAGGGACCGAACATTCAGTTCCTGCCGGTACCGGAGAAGCCGGAGCAGAAGCTCTGCTGCCGCATCTCTCTCAAGGGAAGAGACAACATTTCCACCGACGATATCACACCGGCGGGTGCAGAGTTTTCCAGCATGCGCTCCAACATTCCGCTGATGTCCAAGTACTGCTACAACCGCTATGATCCGGAGTTCTCCGAGAGAGCACGGAAGCTGGGCAAGTCCATCATCATCGGCGGTGAGAACTACGGCCAGGGCTCCAGCCGTGAGCATGCGGCCATCAACCCGATGTACCTGGGCGTAAAGTGCGTCATTGCCAAGAGCATTGCCCGTATCCACAAGGGCAACCTCATCAACCACGGCATTGTGCCGATGCTTTTCGAGAATCCGGCAGACTATGATCGTCTGGAGCAGATGGATGAGCTGGAGATCGACGGCTTCCTGGACCAGATCCCGACCAGAAGCGTGACCGTAACGGATAAGACCCAGGGCTTCTCCTTCAAGTGCCGGCTGGAGCTTTCCGACGCCGAGGAAGAGGTGGTTCTGGACGGCGGCCAGCTTCGTCACCTGAAGCAGCAGCTCGTGAAGGAAGGCGTGCTGAAGGAGTAATCGAACGGGGTCAGCGACCGGATACTGAAAAAGGAATTTGATGACGGCGGATGCGGCAGTGCAAACCGGATCCGCCCTTTTTATAAAGGAGGAAACTATGTTGTATGCTTATGTAGGCTGCAGAACCACGGAGCATCGGAAGGCTCGGGGCAAGGGACTCCGCACCTTCGAGATCGATGAGAAGAGCGGAGAGTGGAAGGAGCTGCAGACGCTGAAGACCCTGGAGAATCCGTCCTATCAGTGCATGGATCTGACAGAGAACTATCTCTATTCTGTGCACGGCGACTTCACGCAGGTGACCAGCTACCGCATTCTCCCGGACCATACCCTGGAGTACATGAATACCGTGGACACGGTGGACGGCAAAAATCCGGTATTCATCACCGTGGACAAGACCAATCAGTACCTGCTGGTGGCAACCCTGCAGGGCGGCCGGGTCTATGTCATCAAGCGGAATGAGGACGGCAGCCTGGGCGACATTGTTTTCGTACACTTCGCGCCCGGCGTGAAGGAGGGCTCCCATTCCTTCGCCCACCAGTGTATCTGGGATCAGACCAAGACCTATCTCTTCGTGGTTTATCAGGGAAGAGATCAGGGCATCGGCCAGGTGAAGGTGCTGAAGTTCAACCCGGAGGACGGCTCTCTCACAGAGACCGATCAGTTCATCGGACGCCAGTATTCCGAGCCCCGGCATCTTTCTGTGCATCCCAACAATCGCTGGTGCTATCTCATCAACGAGAAGGGCAACAGCATGACCTACTTCAGCTTTGATGCGGAGAAGGGCAAGCTGACGGCACGGCAGATCCTGCCGACACTGCCGGAGACCTATACCGGCGAGGGCCAGGCCAGCGCCTCCGTTCTGAACGAGGACGGCAGCATTCTCATCGGCTCGAACCGTATTCACGAGTCCATCGTGCTCTACCGCATCGATCCGGAGACCGGATATATGCATGAGCTGGACTATTATCCGACACTGGGACTGACCCCGCGCTTCATGTGCTTCAACCTGGATTATTCCAAGTTCTATGTGGCGAACGAGGACACAGATACCATTGTGGAGATGAAGCTCGACAAGGAGAGCGGCCGGATGTCCTACACGGGCCGCATTATCCCCACCGAGAGCCCCGTCTGCATTACCTTCAAGAAGGCATAAGACGGAAGCGGATCAGAGAAACAGGAGGTTTTTATGAATTTAGCGGTGATTTCCCTGATCGCACTGCTCGTGGCGATCGCAATCGGTTACTTTAAAAATGCCAATGTCGGCATCGTCTGCATTGCCCTGTCCATGATCCTGGGACTGGCCTTCAACATCAGCTCCAAGGACCTGCTGAAGGGCTTCAGCACGTCCCTCTTTTTCCAGATGGCCGGCATTACCTTCCTTTTCGGTATCGTGAAGGCCAACGGCACTCTCGAGCTGATGGCAAAGAAGATCATTCGCCTGGTGGGCAGCAATCCCATCGTCATCAGTGTGGCGGTTTTCCTGATCGGCGCGGTGCTTTCTGCCGTGGGTCCCGGCGCGATTCCGTGCCTGGCCATCATTCCGGTCATTGCGATCCCCATCGCGCTTTCTGTGGGGCTGAACCCCATCATGCTGTCCATCATCGGTGATCTCGGCGTACAGGCGACCCGTATGAGTCCGCTGACACCGGAGGCCGCTGTGGTGCGGGAGCTGATGGAGGAGCAGGGCATCGAGGGCGGCACTGTGCCGCTCATGTATGCGCTGGCTGTGACCTGCATTATCCTGGCTGTCATTGTCTTTGTGTACTACAAGGGCTATAAGGTGGACAAGAGCCTGCAGAGCGGCGAACAGGAGGTGCTGCCGAAGATGAATTTCCACCAGATCGCTTCGATTCTCGGCCTTCTGGTGCTGGCGATCGGCGTGCTGTTCTTCAGCTTTAATGTCGGTTTTGCCGGCTTCACCATCGGCACGGTACTGGTGCTGCTCGGCGCGGGCAAGGACGGCGCTGCGGTGAAGGCCATTCCCTGGGGCGTCATCTTCATGGTTATGGGTGTCGGCATTCTTATGAACATTGTCACCGTGTCCGGCGGCATTGACCTCATGGTGGCGGCCCTCGAGAAGATCATGACAGCCCGGACGGCATCCACCATCATGGGCATTCTGGCGGGCTTCATGTCCTTCTTCAGCTCCGGCCTCGGCGTGGTCTTCCCGACATTGATTCCGACGGCGGGTGCGCTGGGAACATCCATTGGTGCAAATCCGGTTGAGCTCTGTGCGGCCATCGTCATCGGCGGCACCGTAACCGGTTATTCTCCGATTTCCACCGCCGGTGCGTTAATGATGGCGGGCGTGGCACAGCAGGAGAATGCGGAGGAGCGTTTCCCCACCAAGAAGATCTTTGTGGAGCTTTTCGCAGTATCCTTTATCGCTCTCGGTGTGCTGGCTATTCTGGCCTTTGCCGGTGTATACGGACTGGTTGTGAAGTTCTGATCTTCTGATGGGATCGGAATACGAATGTTAAACGTTAAACGGGTATAGAAAAGCGTCGGCGCATTCCCCTGCTGCAGGGGGAGAGGGCCGACGCTTTTGTCATTGCTTTAGGGAAACGCTTGCATTGGCATTTCCCTAAAGATGAACGTGTGCTACACTATGAAGGATGCGATACCAATACAGAAGTGAGGAGGATGCAATTATGGAAATCAAGAAGGTGGCGCTGCTCGGCGCCGGTGCAGTGGGCTCCTATGTGATCTGGGGACTTTCCGGAAAGGAAGGCATTCAGTTCGGCGTTGTGGCCGCCGGAGAGCGGAATGCCCGGCTGAAGGAGAAGGGCTGCAGCATCAACGGAGAAATTTACCGCCCGACGGTCTGGACACCGGAGGAGGCAGGGGATGCGGATCTTCTGATCGTGGCGCTCAAGTACGGAAATCTTCGGGGCGCGCTGGAGGATATCAAGACCATTGTGGGAAAGCATACGATCGTCATGAGCCTCATGAACGGTGTGGACAGCGAGGAGATCATTGCAGAGAAAATTGATAAGTCCCACATCCTCTATTCCCTCATCAAGGTGGCGTCTCAGCACAAAAACGGCAGCGTCTGCTTTGATCCGGCAACCACAGTGGGGATCTACTTCGGAGAGGCAGAGCCGCCCTATGACAGCGAGCGGGTAAAGGCGGTAGACAGTCTTTTTCAGGGCACCGGGCTGCGCTGGGCCGTCAAGGAGCACATTCAGGCGGAGATGTGGGCAAAGTTTCGTCTCAATGTCTGCAACAATCTGCCCCAGGCCATTCTCGGCGCCGGCGTCGGCTGCTATGAGGACAGCGAGCATATGGCGGCCATTCAGGAGGGCCTGCGGAAGGAGCTGATGGCCGTTGCAGAGGCCAAGGGCATCGACCTCAGTGCTGTAGACGCCCAGTCCGGAAAGGGCAGTGCCGCGAAAATGTCAGCCAAGTATTCCACGCTCCAGGATCTGGATGCGGGAAGGCACACGGAGATCGATATGTTCTCCGGTGCACTGATGCGCATGGGGAAGGAGCTGGGCATCCCCACACCCTACAATGCGTATACCTACCACATGATCAAGGCTCTGGAGGAGAAAAACGACGGCCGTTTCGATTATGAGGGGGATGAGAGAGTTTATTATTCTAAATAGCTTCGGCAGGCGCGGGTCGGGCTTTTGCGGGATCCGTCATCAGAAATGGCTCAGGCAGCAGCTGCCTGAGCCATTTCTGTATGAGCAGTCTGCAGTATCGCATAGATCTTCTGCAGTGCCAGCAGGAAATTGTTGTAGAGATCGCTTTCGCCCAGAGCAGCCCGGACCATTTCCGGATCTCCGGTGATCAGGTCGTCCACCTGCTTCTGCTGCAGCGCGGTCACGTCCTCGCTGCGGTCCACGGTCCAGGCCGACACGGTCTTTCCCAGAAGATGAATGCGGCTGACCATGGAGGCGGTGATGAAGGTGGTCTCCACACTGAAGAAATCCGCAGCCGGCAGCTCGTAGTAATTGCCGATGCCGAAGGCCAGGATATAGCCGGTGCGGACAGCAGGATTGGCCTCCTTTACCTTTTCGAGAGAATGATAGCTCAGAGAGGTGACGCAGGCCTCGTTCAGGACATCATTCTCCGTCAGAAGACGGGCCACCTCGGCTTCCAGCTCCGGGGTGGCGGCGTTGTTCTTGATCTCAATGTTCATGCGGATCTTTCCCTTGCAGAGATCGATGACCTCCTGCAGCGTGGGAATTTTGGTGCCGGCAAATGAGGCATTAAAGAAGCTGCCGGCATCCAGCGCCCGGACCTCCGCATAGCGCATATCACAGATTTTCCGGTTGATGCCGGTGCAGCGCTGCAGAGTGGGATCGTGGCTCACCATCACCACGCCGTCCTTCGTCATCTGTACATCCAGCTCCACGCAGTCGGCGCCGAAATCGATGGCAGCCTGAAAGGCGGGCAGGGTATTTTCGGGCGCCGCAGCACTGTAGCCGCGATGACAGGTGATGCTGGGCTTTCGGAA
>CAVELT010000118.1:0-6459 GCA_963616545.1 Dysosmobacter segnis
CACCATCGCCTTACCTGTGGTATCAGATATGATATCTACTCCCATTTATGCCTCCTTTTCTTCAATGTGAAGTAAACCTTCTGAGGTGATGCTAAAGAGAAGCCCTATAGATAAACTCTCTGCTGATGCTGCCGCAGCCGTTGCACTTTCAGCCGCTGAGTCCGCACTGGCCGCCGCTGCTGTTGCACTTTCTTCCGCCGCGTCAGCACTGGCCGCCGCTGCTGTTCTTGCTTCCTCAATTCCGGTCGCGCTTGTAGCTGCGGCCTCAGCAGATTTAGCCGCCTCGCTCTGACTGTTTGCAGCATTTGTTTCGCTAGCTGCCGCAGCAGAAGCCTTTTGGGATGCCGTAGCAGCAGAAGTCTCAGCCACAGTCTGGCTCTCAGCCGCATTGTCTGCATAAGTCTTGGCATTTGCTTCGGAGGCAGCTGCGTTATTCGCAGATTCCACAGCAGTATTGGCAGATGCTTTTGCGTTTTCCTCTGATGTAGCTGCTGCGGTCTTGTGGGATTCCGCATTGGCCTCGCTCGTTTTTGCATGCTTCTCCGACTCGGCTGCGGCAGTCTGGCTGGACGCAGCATTTGTCTCGCTGGTCTTGGCCTTTGTGGCACTTGCCGCCGATGCGTCTGCGCTGGTCGCAGAATCGGTTGCAGAATTCTTTGATGCCGTAGCGGAGCTTGCCGCCGCTGATGCAGATGAAGCCGCATTTGTGGCGGACTCGCTGGCACTAAGTGCTGACTGCGCAGAACTACTTTCGCTGTTTGCTGCATTCTCTGCCGATGATTTCGCGGCCATCATATCCGAGTTGGCATTGCCTGCCGCCTCTGTTGCCGCTGTTGCGCTCGCAGCCGCGCTGGATGCTGATCCGCCGGCACTGGATGCCGCCTGTATTGCCTGGCTTGCACTGCTTGACGCACTTTCTGCCGATGTCTTTGCAGATTTGTCGAAAGCCTCTGCCTCTTTGGCACTGGCATCTGCTGCAGATGCAGAGGCAGATGCACTCTCTTTGAAAGACTCCATATCAGAGTGCGTCATCTGCATTTCCTGCTTATAGGCCTCAATCTCTTCTGCTGCCATTGATCCGGCAAAGCGCATGGTCTCGCGTTTACCCCTCTTGCCTACTCTGGCATCAATGGCGAAGATATCTTTTTCACTCATGGCCCCTGCCTTCCTTAGCTCTTCTTTACATAGTCAAGTGACACCCATCCATCAACTCCTGTGAGCTTTCCGAATCCGGAAGACTCCGCTTCAATGCTGATCACCATCCCCTTGGGGAGCTTCAGCTCTGTAGAGCCAACCTTGAAGATGGAATAGCCGGTCCCTGCTCCGGTCCGTACATTCAGCCCGGATGATGCTGTCACAACTCCTGCATACTGCTTCACTGTCTTCACCTCGCTTGCTGTCGCCCCCGTGGCCGATCCTACAGAGGAACCGGAAGATGGCTTCAGAAACAGATCTCGCTCCGCCTTCCGCCTCCGCACCAGGCCGTTCAGAACCTTGCCGTCCGCCCCCTTCGTATATAACAGGAGCTTCGATGCGATCTCTGCCGGAGTACGGTTCCTGCACAGGGTCTTGAGATTCGCCTCGCCGCAGTTGTAGGTGAAGGACACCAGCGCAGAAAACTGGTTCTCCGTCCACTCCCGCTTGAGGTTATTCACTGCTGTCTCAAACCGCGCTACATCCTGCTTGAGATACGTCTCCGCCTGGGCCTGTGTGATCCGCATCCCCTGGTAAACATCCTTGCCGTAGTGGCCGTAGCCGATGGTCCAGTATTTCTCTGCCGCTACAGGCTTGTAGGCCATCAGCCTGCATCCCTCAAACTCCTCGATGAGCTTCAGACCCTCGTCATTTATCTTCATTCTGAGTCCCTTCTGCGATCCGCATGCCGCGCACCGCCGCCTCGATCAGCGTTCGGATCTGCGTATCGCTGACACTGACATTGTTCTCGATACACCATGCTGAGATAAGATCCGTTGCGTACTTTCTACGCTCTGCTCCGGTCTTCTGCCACAGGAGCTGCTGCGCCGCATAGACCGCGTTCTTTACGAAGCTCTCAAGCTGTGCCATGCGTTCCGCTCCGATCTTCTGCCGGACATACGGCAAGAGATATGCGCAGACTGCAAATCCGATGGCCATTGCCGCGAGTCTTACGCATTCAAAAATAATTTCATCCATCCCCATCTTCTCCTTCCTGCTGTGTCATTCCTGCCTGCCAGTCCTCCAGGCGCTGCTTCCGCTCCTGCCTTGTCTCGAAGAATGACTTGAGGAAGTACCCCAAGCCAACTCCGAGAACGCATTCTACCCATCTCTCGCCCAGTTCTTCGTAGCCTTCCAGGCCGAAGATCGCAAGTGCGTAGGGAGCCATGCCGCCAATGAGACCGGATACAAGCAGGATGGTTACCCACTTCTTCGTGTATGTCTTCTTCACGATGCTTCCCCGGTCAGCTTGTCGATGGATCTCCATGCCGCCTTTACCGACTGGTCAAGCTTGATCAGCGCGTCATGGTCATCACGCTGCATCCGGTCTGCGCTCTCCTGTCTGGTCCGCATCTCTGTCAGCATGGTGAGCAGGTTGTCCATCTTTACGGACAGCGCAGTCATGTCCGTTGCTCCTTCTTTAATGCTGTTCTTGTTCGCGATATATACCGCGAGAAACAGCGATCCGCAGGTGCAGATCAGCTGGATAATGTCTTTCGGTGTCATTGATGTCCCTCCCCCTGGTGTCATCCCTCTTCACTTCCCCACGATATTGCCGTGGCTGCTTCCTTGTATTCGGACAGATATCCGATTCCGGTAAAGTTCAGAGATACCGTCTCGTTGCCGTCATAAGAGATCGTCTTATCTCCGAAGTACATTCGGAGCGGATAAGGGTTCGGAAGTCTCGACTTCGTGGACAGTGCTTCGATCTTCTCGATGGCCTCACTCGCTCTGTTCAAAATATCGCGGAAGCCTGCCAGCTCATCGTCGGAGGAATCGTCCTCCTGCATCAGCTCGTTGCGGCTTCGTATGTAGAATTCAAAGGACCGGAGGATGGAGCCGTCATCTCCGTTCAGCTGTACCGTGACCGTTGTCAGGCCTGTCTGCTCCGTCAGAGCTTGTGGAATGGCATAGGTGATCTCGTTGACCTGCCGCCTCTCATCATCCGTATCGAGGATGCCGGTATCATAGATGACCGACGAATCCGCCAGTACAGACTTGACTGTGTAGCTTGCGACCTCCGATACGTCCATATCCTTATTGTTCGCCTTCAGCATGAAGTGGCACACTCTGGACAGGTGGTCCCCCTGCATGACAAGGATCGTATTTGTTTTGGAAGGCCATGCAAAATCGATGACCATATCGTAAATAACGCTCATACTTTGTACCTCCGGTTATAAGGTACAAAAAAGAAGGGCGAGGTTATACCCCACCCTTCTCAGGATCATTCTTCGGTGTCCTCCTCTTCGGATTCTCCCCATTTTTCAATGTTCTTGGTGTACTGCTTCAGCTTCTCAGCGTCCGTCTTGTCCTTGTAAGATCCGGTCTTGTTCGCCAGGTAGACATACATCTGTGCAAGGCGGTTCTTCATCTGCGTAGCCTCGCTCGGATTGGTCTTCTTCAGCTCCAGATACTGTTCCTTGCAATTCTTCGAGATGCTGCTTGCAATGCTCTTGTAGCTGTTGCCGGCATTGTAGGCATCCTCGATGGCCTGCTTGTAGTCGCCGCCCTCCAGTGCTTCGGAGTAGACATCGAGCTTGGCCTGCTGTGCCGGGCTGTACTTCGTGGTCTTCTGCAGGAGTGGAGCCGACTCGATGGTCTTGCCGATCAGCGTATTGTAGATTGCCACCGCGTCTCTCTGGACTGCATAGACCGGAAGTCCTGTCAGATCAGAGAATGCTCTCGCCACTGCAGCGAACTGTCCGTATGCCGTCATCTTGTCGCTGGGATTTACAACAGCTTTGACCGCCTTGAAGAAGTTCGACACACCAGACATTGAAAGATCGCTGTCTGATGTATAGGAGCTCTCTCCCAGGAGTGATGTTGAAATGCCGCTCTTGACTGCATCCCAGTAATCCGCCACCAGAGGGATGTTGCTCAGGAGATCCATGTTGTCTACAAAGTTTCCTCCTGCGAATCTCTTGATTGCATCCCAGATCGTATCCTCGTCCTCGTCCTCCGGTGCCCCGAGCCCCAGTGCGTCCATGAACCGCTGTAGGAAGTCCTTGTCCTCATCGTCTGCGCTTCCGGCATTTCGGAAAGCATCCCAGAAGGACTGCGCAACAGCGTTGGCAGCATTCGTGAGTGTCAGCACCCATCCTGCTTTAACAAGGCCCTTCATTGCTTTTTTCTTAGCCTTTTCCGTGTTGGCCTGTGCCAGATCCATCATGTGCCAGAGGACGATGTTATAGGTCTTTACAGGCTCTGCCATGAAGGCGGAGGCCATCTTGTTGGCCATGTCCGGTGACCGCATGAACTGCGACCGCGTGATGATTCCATCGTAAACCTGTGTCAGCAGTACCATGTCGGAATACCGATCATTGACTGCGTCCTCGAATTCCTTTGTACCGACCTTATTCTTGCCCAGCTTGTCTACCTGCTCAGAGTAGACTGCTCTGTACATTGCAGCCCATGTAACTTCATCCGCTTTTCCTGCAGCCCATCCCGCTTTCTCGTTTACCTTCTCCTTGAAAGTCTGTACTCCGGTGATCGTGCTGACCATGCTCTGTGTGATGTAGCCGTCGATGTTGCCCTGGTTCTTCAGCCAGAAAACATCCGATGTCCGGTCACGAAGCTCTGCCGCCTCCTTTGCGTACTTGAATTCGAGACCATCCTTCAGATATCTGTACGGGATCATCTCTCCTGCCCGCATGAAAGCTGTCGGCTGCTGGATCACGACTCGAAGGTTCCCCATAACCGCAGCGGCCTTCGCATTGCCGGTCAGCGCTTCGTAGAAGTTTCCTCCGACAAAACTGCTTCTCTCCTTGGCATTGATGGAAGACAGAAGGCCTGTGAAGTACCGCTGTCCGCCGTTCCCGTAGAAGTAATCGATAGCATTCTTTACGGAATTCCTGGAGACGAATCCGTTGTTATCTACCGTCTTGTCATTGTAGTTAAACCACCGGATCATGTCCTGCAGTGGAGCCGCCCATGCATGGTATGTTGCCATCTGGCTGACATGATCCGCGTACACCGTGAAGATATCCTTCAGCACCAGAGCATTGGTTGCGTTCGGAGTGATCTTCTTCGTGAAACCGGAATTCTTAATGGCATTGATTGCTCCCGTTGTAACATTGCTGTCCTTGGTGGCAATCGTGTTGCTGTCCGTGTTCATAGGGAAGTAGTGCTCGTCCAGATACTTCTCGTAGCCATACAGCTGCATAGCCGTTTCATTGCCCTGCTTTGCACACTCGTTGGCCAAGTATTTCTGCATGGCATCTGCGAGCTGCTTCTGCTCCTCACTCAGTGTATCGGTAATGGTTTTGATCTGCTCATCCGTCAGATGAACGATGGCCTTCTGTCCGTTGCTCTTGCGCCCGGTCTCATCCGCAATGAATCCGCCGACCTTGTGCTGTTGTGCATCCGGCCTCTTCATCAGTTCATACAGGGACATGATCTGTGTCTGCGTCAGCTCCAGTCCGTAGAAATTCCGCGTGTTGTGGTCCTTGCTGGTTGCGTTATACATCCACTTCTCTACGGCCTTCTGGAAGGAATCCTTGTCCATTCCTGCCTTCTCGATAACATCCTCCATGTATTCCTGTGCCTGGCGAACATCTCTTGCTTTCTGGTTCTGCGCCTTGATCATGGTCCGTGTGATCGGATCAATGCCATCCGTTCCGAACACTCCATGGAAGTACACTACTGGTGTTGCATGGTCCAGAGTGAACGTGTCAATAAGGCCGTTCATCCGCTTGCCGTGCTTCTGCCGTCCACGTACTTCTCCGCTGTTTGCTCTATCCATTACCATGTGAGCCACATCAGATACCTGCTGTGAAGGCTGCGAGTACATCCGGTTCACCTGGCGGACTGCGTGCATCACGTTTTTCATGACATCGTTGATGACGCGCAGCTCAGAAGAAGAGAGCTCTGCAATGGACATCATACCTTTGTTGTTCCGCAGGATCTCCCCCAGCTGCTCGCCAAGGTTCTTATCGAGGCCCTGCTTGAGCTCGCTCTTTTCGTACCAGTCGTCCTCCTCGTTCTGCTGATACAGATCGTGAAGGGCTTCCATGTTCTCCTGCCATGTCCGGTTCTGCTTGGAGCCGAGGCCGAACTTGTTCATTGCCTCCTTGTACTGTTCGACCGCTCCCTGCACCGTGTCAGCCGTGATCGTCCGCCACTTGTAAGAATAGGACCCATCCTCGTTCATTGTCCGTGACTCCAGGATGCGGATGCTGTACTTGCCGTCTGCCGTCTCTCTGACCGTCTGTGGTACGAAGTCCAAAGAGGTCATGAGCTGCAGCACCGGAGTCTGCAGGAGCTTCG
>CAVELT010000119.1:0-6438 GCA_963616545.1 Dysosmobacter segnis
TCAGCCTGAGTCGTTCTACGCCCTCCTCATCTGCCAGATAGATCTTGAAGGGGACGTGCAGCACTTCATTAAAATACTGCTCTGCCATAGAAAAGTAACGGGCCAGCTGTTCCTCCCGGCACCATGGCATGGCCGAGAAGTATTCGCCCCGACTCTGCATCAGGGTCAGCACCGCCTGCTCCTCCACGACGGCAAGTCTTGTCTGATAGTAGCTCGCCCACAAATAGGTATCCAGCATGCCGCTGTCACAGGTTTTGTTGGGCCGCAGGGAATAAAAGGGCTCCAGCCTTGCGGCATCCTCTGCCCTGGGCTTTTGAAATTCTATTGTCATGAAATATGCTTCCTTTCAGCTTCCTCTGCCCTCCGGCAGAGCGCCTTACAGTATAGCATCATCCGCTCGAAATATCCATGTGCGCCTCCTTTCTCAGTGGTCATCCGCTGTCCTCCGGCAGGTCCGAAGCCGTACTTCGCTTCTCGTCAGGCAGCCGTTCTGCTGATTCCGACGCCGTCGGCTCTGCTGCACGGATCTCAGCCGTCTCTTCTGCTGCCGCTGGCGCTGCGGAAAGCGTCGGCAGAGACAGCGGTGCTGCAGCAGGCAGCGGTGCCGCAGCAGACATCAGCGCGGCGGTATGGATCTCCGTCGGCTGTCCGTATGCAAAGCTTGCCTTCTCACTTCCCTGAAACGGGGTGTATTCCGTGCCGTCACCGCTCAGCCGCCAGCCGAGAAATCGGTAGCGCGCATCGCCGCCCGGATCCGTCAGCTGCTTCGGCAGTGCAAAGTAGCAGAGATTTTCGTGCAGTATTCCCTGTTCCGCTGTATATCCCCGCTTCTCCGCCTGTACAAAGCCGTAGTCATAGCGGATCTCATAATTGTGATTGTAGCGCGCCCGAAACCAATCCTCATAGAGGCTGAAGGTGTCCCCGATATCCGTCCCGGCATAGCCTGAGGCCCGCATGGCCAGCCCGCTGGTGATGAACGGCTGCTTCCTCCGGTAATAGATCTGAAATTCCGACCGAAAGCTGTGTCCGTCAAAAACAGACAGCAGCTGCCGATCCCGCACATAGGGATACCTTGTTGCGGCAAACGGAGTGCTGAGCTTGGTAAGGCCGTGCCAGGGAATAATCGTTTCCTCTCCCGTTGCCGGCACCGTCAGGGTCGTATCCTTCCTTCCGACATTGAAACGAAAATAGCCGATCGTGTCGTGTCTTCCGTACAGAAAGCAATCCTCCGGCACCAGGCCTGCCGGACTGCCGCTTGCATCATCCAGCACGCCCTCCAGAGAAACTGTCACAAAGGCACAGATTCCGTACGACACCGTGCCTTCCTCGTTTTCCTCAAGCACCTCCTCGCCGTCAACATTCACCACGACAGATCTCTGCCGGAACTGACTGTGATTCTGCGCGGCACAGCGTCGGGAAGAAACGATGATGCCGGCGGCCAGGCACAGCAGGAAGCGAAAAAGAGGAAGGAAATCCGGCCGGCGCCCCCGGCTCATGTCTGTACCTCCAGACGAATGCCCAGGGATCGGGGCAGCTGCTTCCGGGTGGCAGCAAAATTCTCCCCCAGCGAAAAGCTTTCGGACAGCAGAGTGGCTTCACAGCGGTAATATCCGGTTTCTCCGGGAGAAAGCACCGGCTGCAGTGTCCTTTGGGTGCTTCCTTCCAGACTGACTCTGTTGTCCTTACTTTCTCCGCCGTACCATTGATAGCTCTGAAAGCCCTCCGGCTCCTGCAGACAGCGGCTGTCCGCTGTGACGGCCAGCTCCTGCCCCGCTTGAAGCGAGATCCGCCGGACAGCAGCGCCGCCCTTTCCGAAATGCCGGATAAATTCCTCCTCCGTGAAGCCGCCTTCATTATCATACAGGATCTTATGCACCCCCTGATCGTTCCAGAGCCCCTGCAGCCCATAGCTCTGCTCTACGCCCCGCATCTCCACAGCAAAGCGCCAGTAGCCCTGCTCCGTGCCGGCCGGAATATAAAGGATATGCTCTGCCTCACTGAAATCCCGGGGCAGAATTTTGTCAAAGCTGCGCTGCTCATTCTCATAGCTTATAAAGTCGCTGTCCCAGTAAAAGTCTGCCGCCATGCTCTGTCCGATCATGTCGTCACCTCCTTCCCCGTGAAATAGTCGTAGTCCTGCCGGATGAGGCTGCCCCCGGAAAAGGAAAAACGGTACAGATCGGAGCGCACGGTCGTTTCTCCGGTTCGCAGCTCATAATACAGCAGTACGCTTTCTCCGCTCTTCAGCACCAGCTCCTCCGTCTTTCCTTCAGCGGAGGCCAATGCTGTCCAGTCCGAAATCTCATCCCCCTTGGGGGCACTGCATGCTGCGCCCGCTGCACTGCGGAACCAGCATATCTCCTCCAGTGCTTCTGTTCCCTTCTCATACAGAGCCGTCAGCTGAATTCTTCGCTCCCGGGGCGGTATCGTCAGTGCCTTGTCACCGCTGAAATCCCCCAGGATCAGGGCATAAGGGCCGGAACGAAAGCCGTATTTGCCGCTCGGATCCGTACAGGCCGTCACCAGCAGCTCCGCCAGCAGGTTAAATCTTCCCTCCGGCAGGCTGTCTGCCCCGGGAAAACGCAGCTGATACCGGTATTTTCGTACCTCTCCCGGCTGCAGAGCCGTGCCGCTGTCCGTCTTGTCCAGCCGCTCCAGCAGAATCTGTCCTGCTTCTGCCGGTGCACCGTTTCGTTCGAGAATGCTTTCTTCCGAGAGATACACCGGCACCTGGCCCGTATTCACCACCTCGCCGCTGATCTCGAGCACGGTTTCACTGCTGATCTCCCGTTCCAGGGAGGCCTCCTTTCCGAAGGCCCGGGTCTCCAGCGAAAGCTGTGCCGCCCGGGCTTCAATGCGCTTTTCCATCCGCTGAACAAAGTAGGCTCCTGCCCCGCAGATACTGAGAAGCAGCAGAAGCACCGTCAGCAGGAGCAGCAACAGCCGTCGGTCACGGCGCTCTGTGTTATTCTTCGAAGACCTTTTACGCCTCGGCATAGCTACCTCCTGTGCCCGATTTTCTTCCGCGCTCCGTCATCCTTCCGATTTTCAGGCGCTCTGCCGTGAAACCGTCACCGTGCCGATCTCAACGGTTTCCGCACCGCTCTTCAGGTTATTCCACTCTATACCGTCGGTATGATCCGCCTGCACCGCATAGATATCGGCTGTCACCCTGCAGGTCTTTCCCTGGAAGTCATTGTCCGCCTTGCTGGCCAGTGCCAGCCAGAAGCTCATATCCACCGACTTATTTTTCTCATAATCCGCTGACTTCTGTCCGGACAGCTTTCCGCCCTGCACCAGGAAGGTCACGGTATCCATCTCCTCATTGTTTTTACTGGATGCTTTGCTCAGAAAACACACCGTGTCCGCGGAATTGTCCAGCGTAACCTTGCTGTCTTCTGACGGCATCGTGTACAAAACCTCCTTATCAGCAAACGAATTCTTCAGTGTATCCGAGGCGATAAACCACTCAATGGAATCACCGTCGAAGGGCTCCTGCGACTGCACCGTCACCTCTGCCACCACCTTCACATCTCTTTGCCCCTCATTGGTCACCTTCAGCTTCAGATTATTCATATCTCCCGGCACCATCGGCTCCGTACTCAGTCTGAAGCCTGTGGTGTCCACTGCAATGCCCATGTTTTCCGGCGTCACCGTAAGGTCCACGGTACGCTTCTGTGAAAAGTACGCCCAGGCGCCGCTGATGCTGAGCATAATCACGCCCATGGATGCCAGCACTGCCGTTCGTTTTCTGAATTTCATCTTGTTTTCCATCCTTTCCCGGTGCACTTCAGCACCAAATCAGTCCTTTGACAGTACCGAGAATCTGCTCCGGCGCAATCGCGCCCCGATCCTCTGTGTTGTTGTGATCTCCCCGGGTGATGAAGCCCGCCTCTGATTCCCCCACAATGCGGTGGATCACATAGCTGCCGCTTCCCTCCTCCGGGGAAAACATCACAACATCTCCCGGCTCTGCCGAGTCTCTCTGCTTTCTGACCAAAACAATTGCTCCCTTTGGATATGTGGGCTCCATGGATTCGCTCAGGATCAGAACCGGCTTATATCCCATAAAGAAGAAGGGCTTCCCCGTTCTCCTTTCCTGGTATGATGAAAGTGCGAAATAGAGTGCGCAGAAGATCAGTATCCACAGGAGCAGATTGCCCAGTGTACCGATGATCTGTTTTATGCTTCGCTTCATATTGGCCTCCCCCAGATATACGGTGACGGCCTCGCCGCCGTAATACGACTGTGTCTTCCGGACAGACAGACCCTGTCCGCCCAGCTCCGCTACAGAAACCGTTAAGCGCCGATCCGCGGCCCCTGCGGTGATTTCCTCCGCAGCCACAGCCCCCGTTTTCCCGGCGGTCGCTGTGTCCTGCTTCTTCTGCCTCTGCCGCAGCCGCTCCAGCAGCTCCTGCAGTCGGGTGTCCAGACCTGCGGTATTTGTTTCCGTATCTGTTTTCCTCGTGTCGTCCGCCGCTTCCTGATCCCGATCTTCCTGTTCGTCTGTTTGCATCGGCGGATCCTCCACCGCCTCCAGTATGCGCTCCGTTCCCGGACCGCTCAGGAAGGAGATGGCCCCGCCGAAGAGCACACCTCTGCTTGATCTACCGCTGACATTCCCGGCACCGCCATTCGTTTCGGCAGACTCCTTTCTCTCTTCTGCCGCAGCTGTTTCCGGCTGGTTTTTTCCCGCAGTATCGATGTCTGTATCTGCATCTGTGGGCTCCGACGGCAGCGTCTCTGTCTTCGCTGCCTCCGTTTCTGCAGATACCGGCGTCTCGCTCTCACCGACAGCCGTCACTTCCTCTGCCGACAGCAGCAGCTGTATTTCCGCCTCGCTCCCCATGAGCGACGCCTTCGCCGCCGGCGAGAAGTCCAGTGTCAGCCTCAGTGCAGTCGCCTCCTCCTTTTCTTTCGAAGCTCTGCTCTCTGCTGCCCCGGCTTCTCCGGCGGCCTCAGCCCTTACTGCTCCTCCGGCCGTCCCGCTTTCACGGGCCGCCGGAATCGAAATGGGAAAAGAAGCCATTGTCCCAAGCTGATCTGCCCGCCCGGAAAGAATCACCTCTTCGCCGGCTGCAAGCTGCAGTGTGAAATACGGCAGCAGCTCTGCCGTTCCCGTGCAGCGGATTCCTTCCACGCTGTACTTCAGTTTTCTGTCTGTGAGATTTTCAAGAAGAATCTGCCGCGTGATCCGGTCCCCCGGTACCACGGCCTCCGCCGGTGCCAATGTCAGAGAAAACTGCAGCGCTGCCGCAGCTGTTTCCCCGGCCTCTGCCGCCGGACTCCTGAAAGAAGGAAAAAATAAGAATAAAAAAATCAGAACGAGAAGCTGCAGGCTTGTAAACCATGCTTTTCTCATGGCTCCATCCTAGCGTATGCTTCCCGTTCTGTATAGACGGATTATTCGGATATGCTCCGTAAAAAGATATTGTCTGTTTTGAGATATGAAAGGCAGCTGCTTCGTGCCTTCGGCACGCTTACAACTGCCGGCCGGGACTTTCATAGTAAATGTCCCTTATTTCCTCGGTATATTCCCCCACCGCCTTGTATACGATCAGCGGTGCCTCCACATGCAGCTCCGTGCCGCCGCCCTTGACGGCCTCCAGCAGGAAGAGATTGGCCTCTTTTCCCGCAAAGGGATATACCAGCCTGAGCCGCCGCGGCTCCAGCTGCTGCCGCCGAAGCTCCGCCAGGATCTCCGCCAGGCGGTTCGGCCGATGCACCAGAAAAAAGTGTCCCTTGGACTTCAGCGTCAGAGCCGCCGCCCTTGCCACATCAGAAAAGCTGCACAGCACCTCATGCCGCGAAATCAGCTTCCGATTCTCCGTGCTTCGCAGTCCCGTATTCATGTAGGGCGGATTCGAGGTCACCACGTTCATGCTGTCTATAAAGCCCAGCTCCCGCACCCGGCGCAGATCGCCCCGCACAATATGCACCCGGTCCTCTGCCCCGTTCAGCCGCACCGAGCGCTCCGCCAGTGCCGCCACCGAATCCTGGATCTCCAGCCCCGTGATGTCCCCGGCCTCTGACTTTGCCGCGAGAATCAATGGCACAATGCCGGTACCCGTTCCCAGATCCAGCACCCGGCTCTCCTTTTTCACCGCCTTCAGCGCATAATTTGCCAGCAGCACCGCATCCTGCCCGAAGCAGAAGCCATCCGTATCCTGAATGATCCGGTAGCCCCGGCACTGCAGATCGTCAATTCTCTCTGCCATCCGACTTTGCGGGTCTCTCACCCCGCTCTGCCTTGCCGCGCTCCCGCTCATGACGGTCACGCTCCCGACCCTCATGCTCCGTCCGCGGCTTCCGCTTCTTCGGCTTGAACTTCAGCTCCGAGGCCTTGTATTCTCTGAGCTCCTTCTCGTCGCTGCCCTCCAGACTCACCACCACCTTCACCTTCTGGTTCAGCACCGAAACCGTGCTCACCTCACCCTT
>CAVELT010000120.1:0-6436 GCA_963616545.1 Dysosmobacter segnis
CCGTTTCCGCTGCAATATTTGGCGGATTTTTCCAAACTTTCTTAAAATTCTGTGTCCGGGTTGAAATTCCGCGGAACGCGGTGCTAAAATCATGTACCGAACGGGCAGAGCGCGAGCTTGGCTTGCGCTCTGCCCGTTTGGTGTATCTGTAAATTTAAAGTAAGAGGCATAAAATGAAGCGGATTTTCAATCTGATCAAAAAATACAGGCATGCCTGGATCCTGTCCTACATGCTGGTTTATATGGCCTGGTTCCGGTCTCTGGAGCAGGGTGTCACGGTTCAGACCGGGTACCATATCATGCATACCCGCCTGGATGATATGATTCCCTTCTGCGAGTATTTCGTGGTGCCCTATTTCCTCTGGTTTGCCTATATCTTTTTCGGCGGGCTTTTCTTTCTGCTGAAGAATAAGGACGACTTTTACCGGGTCTGCGCCTTTCTGTTCAGCGGTATGACCATTGCCCTGCTGATCTGCTCCTTCTATCCCAACGGCACGGATTTCCGGCCTGTCGTTGATGCCGGGAAGAATATATTCACCCGCCTGGTGGCCTGGCTGTATCAGACAGACACATGCACCAACGTTTTTCCGAGCATCCACTGCTACAATTCCATCGGCATGCACATCGCCGTCAGCCGCAGCCGTGAGATCGGGCAGCTTCGCTTCGGCCGGCAGCTGAAGGCCGCGTCCTTCGTGCTGGCGGTGCTGATCTGTCTGGCCACGCTGTTCCTGAAGCAGCATTCCGTGCTGGATGTGGCCGGCGCCATCATTCTGGCCAGTGTGGTTTACGGCTTTGTCTACGGCTATCCGGCCTTTGCCAAGGATGCCGAGACCCTGCGGATATAAAGGTGCGCTATGGCATATTGGGGAAATGCTTTCGGCCACTTCTGCACGATCAACCGCCACAAATGGGAGGTCATGAAAAACTGCTTTCGGGTGGGACTGTACCGCCAGGGGCTGCTGCATGACCTTTCCAAATACAGCTGGGCGGAGTTCCGCACCGGTGTGCACTATTTTAACGGGCATCTGAGCCCGAATTCCGTGGAGCGGGTGAAGACGGGGGTCTCACCGGCCTGGCTCCATCATAAGGGACGAAACAAGCACCATTATGAGTACTGGATCGACTATGATGTACAGCATCCGGGCGAGCTCTGCGGCTGCCGTATGCCCTACCGCTATGTGGCGGAGATGTTCTGCGACCGCGTAGCGGCCTCCAAGGTCTATAAGGGGAAGGATTACAATGATGCCTGCCCCTGGGAGTACTTTCAGCCCACCCGGGGCTCCCGGTACCTGCATCCGGAAACGGAGAAGGAGCTGACGGTGCTTCTCCTCAAGCTGAAGGAGGAGGGAGAGGAAGCGGCATTCTCGTATCTTCGCAGTGAGGTACGCCGCCGGAAACGGGAAAAGGAATTCTTTTGAAAAAGTTCTTGACTTTTTTCTGCGGATGACTATAATACTTATTGTGTCTTGAAAAAGACCGTGTGCATGCGTAGCTCAGCTGGATAGAGCGTCTGGCTACGGACCAGAAGGTCGCGTGTTCGAATCATGTCGCATGCATTATAGCCCTAACAGCAAAGCTGTTAGGGCCTTTTTTGTATTTGTTTAGCACCACCAGAAAAAGCTATAAAATGTTGAGCTGAGCTTGCTCGGCAAAGCATTTATACGCTTTTTCTGGTGCTGAACAGTTACTATTTCTTTATAAAATCTGACAGCTTATACCGGTTCACCACCTCATAGATGGCATTGTCGATTTCTTTATAAAGGGGAAAGGTGGGGCAGCTGGCTGCCTTGCTGCAGGTCTGGGCACCGGCCTTTACGCAGTCCACCGGCGCCAGAGTGCCCTCTGCGGCATCCAGTATGTCTCCCACGCTGATTTCCTCTATAGGCTTCGTGAAAAGATAGCCGCCACGAGCCCCGCGAATGCTCTTCAGAAAGCCGGCCTTCACCATCAGGGCGATGATCTGCTCCAGATATTTCACGGAGAGTCCCTGACGCTCGGAAATTTCCTTGATGGAAACCGGCGTGACGCCGTCACTGTTTTGAGCGATATCAATGAGGGTGTTCATGGCATAACGGCCTTTGGTGGAAATCATCATTCTGGGCTCTCTCCCGGGCAGTTCGGCACGCCGACATTACCCTAAAAACAAGTATCGTAAAAAAGTATTTAAGATATATCCTAGCATGATACTAGACATTATTCAAGGAAAATCCCGGCTTGTATTTTTGCATAAACAAAATTGAGAACCGCTATTGTTTTATATGGAATACATACGAAAAACGGGCGCTGAACAGGTTGACACAACTAACCCTACAGAGTATACTGCAGAAGCTGATAGATATTTAACAAAGTTTTCCGGCGGGGCTGCGGCTTCAGGGGTGGAGTCGTCTGTCGGTCGGCAAATTTGCATGGAGGATGTGCAAGATGAACATGAGAGAGGAATGGAGAGGCTTCAACCGCGGACATTGGGTATCTGATGTCAATGTCAGAGCTTTTATTCAGGACAACTACACACCGTATGACGGCGATGCAGCATTCCTGGAGACACCGACTGAGGCCACTGAGCAGCTTTGGAACGAGGTTCAGAGACTGCAGAAGGAAGAGAGAGCAAAGGGCGGCGTTCTGGATATGGAGACCAAGGTGGTTTCCGGCATCAACGCTTACGGCGCAGCTTACATCACTGAGACTTCCAAGGACATCGAGAAGGTCGTTGGTCTGCAGACTGACAAGCCGCTGAAGAGAGCTTTCATGCCTTACGGCGGAATCAAGATGGCTGAGCAGGCTTGCACAACCTACGGTTATACACCGGACGAGGAGCTGCACAAGATCTTCACAGATTATCATAAGACACACAACCAGGCTGTATTCGATGCTTATACACCGGAGATGAAGAAGTGCCGTCATGCCAAGATCCTGACAGGTCTTCCCGATACCTACGGCAGAGGCCGTATCGTGGGCGACTACAGAAGAGTGGCTCTGTACGGTATCGATTTCCTGATCGAGCAGAAGCAGGCTGATCTGGCCAACTGCGGCTGCGGCATCATGGTAGATGATGTGATCCGTCAGAGAGAAGAGATCGCTGAGCAGATCAGAGCACTCCGTCAGATGAAGGTTATGGCTGCTGATTACGGCTATGACATCTCTGTTCCGGCTAAGAACGCTCACGAGGCTGTACAGTGGCTGTACTTCGGCTACCTGGCTGCCATCAAGACACAGAACGGCGCTGCTATGTCCGTTGGCCGTGTTTCCACTTTCCTGGATATCTACATCGAGAGAGATCTGAAGGAAGGCACTCTGACAGAGAAGGAAGCACAGGAGCTGGTTGACCACTTCGTTATGAAGCTCCGTATGGTGAAGTTCGCACGTATCCCGTCCTACAACCAGCTGTTCTCCGGTGACCCGGTTTGGGCTACTCTCGAGGTCGGCGGTATGGGCCAGGACGGCCGCTCCATGGTAACAAAGAGCGATTACCGTTTCCTGCATACTCTTGAGAACATGGGACCGGCTCCGGAGCCGAACCTGACAGTGCTCTACACCAAGAGACTGCCTGAGAACTTCAAGAAGTACGCAGCCAACATTTCCGTAACCACATCCTCCATCCAGTACGAGAACGATGATGTGATGAGACCCATCTGGGGCGATGACTACTCCATCTGCTGCTGCGTATCTGCTACACAGACCGGTAAGGAGATGCAGTTCTTCGGTGCCCGTGCCAACCTGGCTAAGTGCCTTCTGTACGCAATCAACGGCGGCGTAGACGTGAAGACCAGAGAGCAGATCGGACCGAACTACACACCGATCACTTCCGAGTACCTGGATTACGATGAGGTTATCGAGAAGTACGACAAGATGATGGACTGGCTGGCAGGCATTTATGTAAATGTTCTGAACCTGATCCAGTACATGCACGACAAGTACTACTATGAGGCTGCTGAGATGGCTCTCATCGATACCAATGTGCGTCGTACCTTCGCAACCGGTATCGCAGGCTTCTCACACGTAGTAGACTCTCTGTCCGCTATCAAGTACGCAAAGGTGAAGACCGTTCGTGATGAGACCGGCATCGTAGTGGATTACGAGATCGAAGGCGACTTCCCTCGTTACGGAAACGATGACGACCGTGCCGATGATATCGCTGTGAAGCTGCTGAAGACCTTCCTGGACAAGATCAGCAAGTACCACACCTACAGAGATTCCGAGCCGACAACCTCTATCCTGACCATCACCTCCAACGTGGTTTACGGTAAGGCAACCGGTGCTATGCCGGATGGACGTAAGGCCGGCGAGCCTCTGTCTCCGGGAGCTAACCCTTCCTACGGTGCAGAGAAGAACGGTCTGCTGGCTTCCCTGAACTCTGTTGCCAAGCTGCCTTACGAGTATGCTCTGGACGGTATTTCCAACACCCAGACCATCAACCCGTCTGCACTGGGCCACAACGAGGAAGAGGAGACCGAGACACTGGTACGTGTTATGGACGGCTACTTCTCCAAGGGCGCACATCACCTGAATGTCAATGTCTTCGGCGTAGAGAAGCTGAAGGATGCCATGGAGCACCCGGAGAAGCCGGAGTATGCAAACTTCACCATCCGTGTATCCGGATACGCTGTAAAGTTCATCGATCTGACCAAGGAGCAGCAGCTTGACGTTATCGCAAGAACCGAGCATAAGTCCCTGTAAGTTTCAGAGATGAAATGAAGTGACGGAGTCGCTGCGTATGCAGCGGCTCCTTTGTTGTCATTGGGGCTCGCGCAGGCTTGGCTTGCGGGTACCTGATGACGCTGTTTATTGATCAGGAGGAGAAAGTTATGGGAGAAGCAATCAAGGGAGCCGTACATTCCATCGAGACCTTCGGCTCCGTGGACGGACCGGGCACCCGCTATGTGCTCTTTCTGAAGGGCTGTCATATGCGCTGCCGCTACTGCCACAATCCGGACACCTGGACCCTGGAATCCGATGATATGCGGACGGCGGATGAGATTCTGGATCATGCGGTGCGATACAAGGAATACTGGGGACCGGAGGGCGGCATCACCGTCAGCGGCGGTGATCCCCTGGTGCAGATTGACTTTGTGACAGAGCTGTTTGAGAAGGCGAAGGCACGGGGCATCAATACCTGCCTGGATACCTCGGCGCAGCCCTTTACCCGGGAGGAGCCCTTCTTTTCGAAGTTTCAGCGCCTCATGAAGGTCACCGACCTGGTGCTCTTCGACATCAAGGAAATCGATGACGAGCGGCACAAGTGGCTGACGGGCTGGAGCAACAAGAACATTCTGGACTGTGCCCGGTATCTGGCGGAGCTGAAGGTACCCATCTGGGTGCGTCATGTTCTGGTGCCCGGCATCACCGATAGTGATGAGGAGCTCATTGCCACCCGGGAATTCATCGAGAGTCTCGGCAACGTGAAGAAGGTGGAGGTGCTGCCCTACCATACCCTGGGACTGTTCAAGTATGAGAATCTGCATATTCCCTACACGCTGAAGGAGGTAGACCCGCCCAGCGATGCAGCGGTGAAGCATGCGGAAGAAATGCTGAATGTGAAGGCGTATCACTAACAAAATCCCCGTCAGGCGGTCTGACGGGGATTTTACTTTATTATGCGCTTTATGATAGGTTTACCGAGGCCAGCAGGAGGAAGATGACGATCACGATCACCACACCGATGCTGGTGAAAAAGAGGCGGAGCATATGCCCCAGCGTGGCTTCGGCTTTCAGGACCGAAAGCATTTCCCTGCCGTGCTTCCGCAGCGTATCCAGCAGAGTGATGAGACCCAGCAGCATGATGAGGAGGCTTGCAATGCTGACGATGGTGTGGCCGGCGAAGTTGTTGAACAGTATGGCCAGCGCGTTGTTGCTGATGTGCAGGAGGATCGCATAGGGCAGGCCGTAGCTTTCCCGGATCCAGGCCAGCAGGAGGCCGAGAAGCACAGCGGCGATGAGCTGCAGCACATTGGTGTGCATGAGGCCGAAGAGAAGTGCTGTGATGAGAATCGCGAAGCAGCGGCCGTAGCGGCGGAGCTGGTTGAAGAGGAGACCCCGGAAGAGGAGCTCCTCGAAAAGCGGTGCCAGCAGTACGCTGTAGAGCAGCATCAGCGGCGTCAGGGCCTCGGTGCCCGCGGCGGCATTGGCAGCATTTTCCAGTGCATAGCCCTGGCTTTTGAGCAGGGCCTCCAGAGGATCGGTCAGAAAGCCGGCCACCAGCTGGAGACCGTAGAAGAGGAGCAGGAGCCAGATAAAGCTTTGCGGGCGGAAGCGTCGGTGGGAAAGCTGCGGAGACTCGGTGCCCAGGATCAGAAGGGCGGAGAGCAGGGCCAGAATGGCCGCCAGAATCATGTCCAGGTAGGGATCCGCAAAGATACCGGTGCCGAAGGTATAGAAGATACTGCTGCCCTCCTGGAAGATCAGCTCATAAAGGAAAAGGGCGATGGCCAGCTTGTTGAAG
>CAVELT010000121.1:0-6407 GCA_963616545.1 Dysosmobacter segnis
TCCGCTCTGTACTGTACTGTCCATTTCTTGTAGCCCTGCTCAGGCTGAAGCTGCGCCAGAACCACATTGGACAGATCACAGAGGTCACGGAAAATCGTGCCGTACTGCGCATCGGATTTCAGCTCCTCCAGATCCTGCTTCTCCGCTGCCAGACCGCTGTCTCTTTCTTCCTGCAGTCCCAGATTTGCCTGCTGCAGCCACGCCGGATCCTGCGCGTCCATTACCTCGAATTTCGCGATCCAGAGGGCTCTCGCCATGGCATCCCGGAAAAGCCCGTCCTTGTCCGGCGCATAATAAATTTTGCCCTGCTCGTCCCGCAGATTTTTCCGAATCTCCGTTTTCAGCTTCAGCTTCTCCTGCAGAATAAGAGAGTTCTTCACCTCTGCCAAAGCCTCGCGAATATAGCCCTGTGACACGGCATCGCTCTTCCCATAGGCCTGCTGCAGCTTTTCTGCCCAGGGCAGCATGGATTTCAGCATATTGCCTTCGTTTCCGAAGAACCACCCGACAGGACGCTTCTGCGGATATGCCTCCAGCAGCGCCAGTGTATCCGGAGAAGCATCTGCCGCCTTTGCCTTGTCACAAATCTCCCGCAGTGCTTCAGGGTAGAATCCGTCGATGGCCTTTGTCTTCAGCTCGTTCGGCAGGATCGTCACAACATCTGTATTGCTGCCGACCTTTTCCGTCTCATAGCCCTTGAAATACTGCGAAGTGTAGTTATCTCCTTCTTCGTCCGTCAGGCTGCCGCCCAGGTATCCGACATTCCTCTGCCTCAGGAAATCCGGAAGCTCCGGTTCACCGTGGGCATTCAGCTTGAGATCCTGCAGCCACTGCAGCTTGTAGACATATTTTTCCTCTCCCTGACTCGTGGTTTTGCACTCATCCAGCAGCGTCTCCAGCGGGATGGATACCTTATCCTCTCGGGACGGAAGAGAATCATACATCAGAACGTTGCCGTTCTCAATGCCGTAAATGGTGCGGTAATGCATTCCGCACAGGAAGGAAACAGGTGAATTGTCCCTGCGCAATGCCTTCTGCAGGCAGGCCTCCAGCACAGCCTTTGCTTCCTCTCTGGATGACTCTGCTGCTTCCACAGACTTCATTGCCGTATTGGGAAGCACCTTCTGCACCAGATCCGCATAAAGCGGGATAGCGTTGGGCTGGTCTGCATTTGCATCGGCCAGATCATTTTGGCTGAAGCCCCAGGTATCCGGCTTGTGGGCCCGGATGGTGCGCTGATCCAGATGCACACCCCGGTAGGCAAGCTGCGCCGCCAGAGAAACAGACCAGCAGCCGTTTCCGGTATCCTGATTCTCTGCCATTCGTACCTCAGGCAGAACGATATTTCGGGCATCCTCGCTGATCACCGGCTGTCCGATGGGGCCGCGGGCCTTATTGTCCTCTGCTGCCTCCTGGATTTCCTTTAGCTTCCGGATCCGGTACTCCAGATGGCGGTTCAGATTCGGCATGACATTTTTTTTAAGACCCTTCAGTACCTCGATATCATTGGAATTGATCTTCTTATAGTTTTCCTCATCTGCCCAGACAAAGCCCTGATAATTCAGGTAAAACTCCGGATCGGCTTCAGACTCCGCTTTTTTATTTCCGTTTCCGAAAAATCCGTTGGGTATATCCTCTTCGAGCTCTCCCTGCGGAAGCTCTGTCTTCTTTTGGATTTTCTGCTTCTCCTCCTTTTTCGCAGTCTTTTTTGCCGACTTCCCGGCTGCCGCTTCCAACAGTTCCTCCTTAGATACAATGACAAAGCCATCCTTTTCGGCCTGCTTTCGCGCTTCCGCCTCTTGAAGCCGTTTCTGTTCCCGTGCCTGCTCCTTTGCCTTGAGTGCATCGGCAGCCTCCCGGGTCAGAACATTTTCCTCCAGAAGACCGTCTGCCGTCAGAATCTCAAAGCCGTTCGCATAGCGGTTTATCTCTTTTTTCTGTGCATCCTCCAGCATCGTGAGGGTCTTCTTTATCATCGTGTCTTTCAGCCAGAGGCCGTCAGCCGGGCTGGCGTCCGCAAGAACCTGCTGTCCCAGATCGGAATCCGCCATATTTTTCTTGATGCGCTGCATAAGCTTAAAGACCCTCAGCAAACGATCACTTCCCTGGTTTTCATGAAACAGCTTTTCCACCTGTTCCCGGCTGGTAAAAACATTCAGCTCATTTTTCAGTCTTCTCTTCAGGCCGTCACTGATATGCAGTGTATCGATACAACTTCCGATATCCCCTGTGTTTTCATTCCAGCCCGCATGCGTAAAGTTGTTATGAATCACACGAATCCGCTGCTCTTTTTCTGCGGCACTGAGCTGCCCGGATCTTTCGCTTAAATATTGTGCAGTGGATGCCATTATTGCGTCCAGACCATAGATCGTACGCAAATCCTCCCGCACTTCATTTGCTGCTGCATTCGGATCCCTCTTTTTCCAGGACCACAGTGCTTTCCATGCATTCCTGCCGGTAACCAGAATGCCGTATCCCATTGCCGTGCTGAAACCCAGCAGCTCCTTCGTTCTTTTTATGTTATCAGCCAGAACGGAGTTCATAATATCGAAGAATCCTTTATACTCCGGATTGTCCTCCACCGTGCTCTGCGCTTTGGCCTGACTGCTGTACTGAATTCTGTCATATTCCTCCAGTTTTACAGCCAACACATTTCGGAAATTAAACAGTGCTGCGGCTTTTTTGCCTGGATCCGTCACGGACAATACCGCATCTCTGTGTTCCTTGAGTAAGTGAGAATTGTCCTTCGCTTCAAGCTCGAACAGCTTATCCAGCATAGTATTAAACTGTACATTTTCTCCGCTCTGAACATATTCCTCAACACGTCTGGCTGCTGCTGTCATAGGCTGACGTGTATTATCCGGACACAGGTATTTTAAATAAACACCCATGCTTTTTGAGGTGTCAAATTCATCGCCCAGCTCCCTGTGAATTTCATAGAAAGGATCCTTCACGCTCGGCTTTCTCTCTTTTTTGAATTCCTTATGCAGAGAACGCAGCAGATTGTTTCCCTCCTCCAGGGTGTTTTTGAGACGCACCTGCCCCATGGAAAAGTTGTATACGGTGCTCGGCAGCTCCAATCCCAGCTTCTGTGCCTCACACAGCGCCACGGCGATCTTGGTTCCCGGGTCTCCCTTCTTGTTAAAGATGATCCGGGTCCGGTTCTCAAACTCATTCTTTTTTTTCTCAAAAAGAGCCTGGGATGCATCCGGCAGCAGCTTGCCGTAATGCTCCACAAAAAATTTCGGCGTGTTCATCGAAGCCGCAAAGACCATCTTCGTGATTTCCCGCCGCTGCTTCGTACTGAGCAGCGTGGCATTGCCGTAGTCGATGACGGTGGCCTGCTTATCATCGATCATGATATTGTCCTTATGCAGGTCCGCCTGATAGAAGCCGGATTCGAAGATACCCTGATTGATCCATTTTTTCGCCAGTGTCGTCAGATACTCCTGACGCTTCTGAAGATCCGTGTACAGCTTTCCGAGCTCTGCCACCGCCGCCGGGCTTTCGTCATCACGAAGCGCCTCCAGCCGTTCCCGTACATGCTTAAAGTAATCGCCCACGGTGGTGCCGTTGGCCTTCTCCACCATCAGCGAATTGGTTGTCGGCCGCACCAGCGTCATCAGATGCTCACTTTTTACGGTATCCTCACCCTTATTGTAAACAGCACCGCGCTGAATGTTTCTGGCCTCCAGCCGAAGATCCAGCTCCTTTTCATAAACAGAGAGCTGACCGGCAATGGTCTTGGCCATACCTGCATCGGTTTCCTTCGCACAGCGCAGGAAGAAATCCTTCTCCCGGCTCATGCGGTTCTTCACATCCGGCCGCAGCAGCTTGATGACAACCTCCCGTCCCTCCTTTTCCAGTGTCGGACCGTAAACACGGCAGAGAAAGGCCTCGCCCACCGTTGCCGCACCCAGAGAACGTTCTACCGAGATCCTGGAAATACGGCCCTGCGAGCTTTCCACCATCTGATGCATTCTGGCCGTCACAACAGCCGGATCAATGGAGCGAAGTCTGGACTTGACATCATCCAGCGCCTGGCGAAGGGCCGGCGGCATGTTCTCTGACGGCAGTCCCTGCAGTGTCTTCTGGAACAGGGGGCCGGCGCCCTTGAAGAGGCCGGACATGGCACTGCCCGCCTGCAGCTCATCCTCGTCCCCGCCGGGCTGCTCAGGGATCAGCTCACGGAAGGCAGACGCCAGCATTTCCCTCCTGGACGCCGGATCTGCCTCGCGGAAATAGCCGCCGAGCACCTTCCGCATATAGCGGGCCTGTCCGGCATTGCCGGCAAGATTCTCGTTCATGATGTCCGAAAGGGACAGATCCCTGATATCGTCAGAAAGAGCCTCATGCTTACTGAACAGCTTCTCTACGCCTGCCTCCATCTTTTCCTGAAGAGAATCAAATTGCGCATGTGCTGCCTCTTCGATATCCTGATCCAGCTTTTCGAAATCAATCTCCTCACGCTGCCTCAGGAGATGGCGCTCCAGAACATCTGTCAGGGTTTCCAGCTCCTTTCCCTCATCGCCCAGCTCCTGACGCAGCCGGCCCTCGGCAAAAAACCGCGTCATCGGCGACAAGCGTTTCATACATTTGGTCAGGGTCTCTGCCGCCCTGCGAAGATCTCCCCGGTTTCCGACGAGACCCCGAACGATCAGACTGAGCTCCGCCGGATAGCAGTCCATCAGCAGCTGCTGTATGTTTTCGTTGCGGCCAAAAAGATTCTTCAGCTCATCTGCCGCAGGGATTGCAAAATCATTTCCCAGCTTATGGCTGAACCCATCCAGAATATACGGCTTCTGCAGCAGCATGGCCACGGTATCGGAATGGCGATACAAAGTATAACGCAGCCGATCGGCCCCGGTCTTTCTCTGCCGGAGATCATTCTGCCAGGTCTCCAGCGGAGAGATCATGTCCGCAAGAAGACGCTGCACCGCCGCCTCCTCATCGGTCCAGCGCACCTTGATGTTCGCTTTCTTCTTCTCCGTCGGCGTATACTCTACCCGATCCTTCAGCTGCTCTGCCCCGTTGACAGCGAGCGCCTCAAGCTTCCGCAGTGCCTCCAGGGTATCCTGCTCATTGAGCTCTGCCTCCGCACGGTTCTGTCCCCGCAGCAGCGCCTGTCCGAGCTTCTTCCGGTTGCCGCGGCTTCTGTCCTGCAGTGCAAGCTGTGCCGCTGCAGAAAGCTCTGTCGTAGGAATGTTGCTGAGCTCCCGGGCCGGAACTCCTGTGGTCTGCCGCAGAATATCGCAGAGCATGCTGCGGCTGAGACTGCTGTTCTCGCCCCTCTGTGCCCGGGTCAGACCAGCATTCAGAATATGCGCTGCACGCTCTCTGCCGAATTTCCGGATATTGGCACAGATGTCCTCCTCCATCCGCTGCAGGAGAAAGGCCGGCGAATGAATGGTCGGTACATCCTGTCTGCCGATACGGAAGCGCACGTTGCCGCTGTCACTGAGGGACAGCAGGACATCCACACCCTTAACGGTCAGCTGCCCAGCTGTGGCTGCTCCCTCATCAAAGGCGCGCAGCAGACCGTACAGAGCCTCCAGCTGCTGCACGGTTTTCGTATCTTCCTTTTCGATCAGTGCAGAGAGCTCTGTTTCCAGAAGCAGTGCAGAAGCCACGGTTCTCTCTGCCTCGGTGAAGCCGGCCAGCAGATCCACTGTATCCGACCCGGACTGGCTGTCCGCTGACGGCATACCGTCGGCTGCCGTCACCTCCTCAAAATCCAGCTCCTTGAACGACTGGAGCTGCATCTCCGGCAGCTCCTCCGGTTGTGCGTCTCCCGGATTCATTTCCTCCGGCGCCGGCTGCGGAAGGCGCTCCGTGGCCCGCGCAACGTTGTCGGCCAGCATGCCGTAGCGCATGCCGGCTTTCCGCAATGCGGCCAGCTCCTTCACAGCTGACGCAAAACGGGTGGTAGACATGTTCCGAGCCACCAGCTCAATATCTGCCCAGTGCTGTGCATTGCCGAGAATCGCATCGATCGCCGCGCCGCACTGCCGGAGCTCTGCCGCCTGCTCGCGACTCAGACCATGACATACGGCCTGCTTCTCCAGGGTAAACATGCGCTGCATCTGATCCGCAAGGCTCTGCAGATACTGGGTACCATGATTTACGGTCGCCTGCTTATTCCGCCAGGCACGCTTTCTGTCACGACGGCGATCCACCTCCTGAGCCAGTCCCCGGCTGCCCTCCTGCATAAGGTCATGGACATAGGACTGCTCGATGCTCTTCAGCAATGCCTTTCGGTCCGCCAGGGCAAAGCTGCGCTCCGTCATATACCTGCTCATGGCGGACAGCTCTGCCTCCCGGCCGAACGGCGATACCGCTGCCTCATGACGAATGGCATAGGCAAAAAGACCTGTCAGCAGCGCATCATCTGCGAGGAGCTGCTCCAC
>CAVELT010000122.1:0-6334 GCA_963616545.1 Dysosmobacter segnis
GGTTGTATTCGGCATCAGTGAAAGTCAGTTGCTGCATAGGGGATACCACCTTTCTTGATACTTGCATTTTATCAAAATAGTACGTGACTTTCATCAGAAACGTTGATTAAATCAGCGTTTCCTAAAGATCGGCAACTTCTCACTGGGCGTTTCGGGCGGCATTTTCTCGGGCATCGTTCTGGGCTACATTGCCCAGACATGGGCCAAGGGCGTGCAGGAGGGAGAGCTGGGCTATTCCAGTGCGGCATCTGTGCTGAAGACCGGTGTTGTCAGCAATCTGTTTTTCACATTTTTTCTGATGCTGTTCCTCGTTTCTATCGGCATGAAGGTTGGCGGCAGCATCGGTGCCATTTTTAAAAAGTACGGTGCCAAATTTGTCATCATCGGCGTGATGATCCCGGTGATTTCTATGGCGGTTACGCTGGCCGCTTATCATTTTGCTTTCAAGAACAGCGCATCCGTTACAGAGTTTGAAACGATCGGTATGTTTGCCGGGGCCATGACATCGACGCCTGCTTACGGTACGGCGTTGGATGCAGCGGGAAATATTGCCGCCGGCGATGCCCTAGAAGCGGCATCCTCTGCCATTAGCCTGGGGTATACTGTGGCATTCCCCATTGGCGTTCTGGTCATTGTAGTTATGATATCCGCGCTGCCGAAGCTTTTCGGCATTGATGTGGCTGCTGAGAAGGCTGCCTATGAGCTGGAATTACAGGAAAGTGCCGGCAGTGAGAAAAAGATCAAGGACGGTCCGCTGGACTTCATGGTGCTGGGCTTTGTTGCGGCTGTTGGCATTATGATCGGCAATATCACCATCCCTTTGGGCAGCTTCGGCGAGTTCTCTCTTGGCGCCGCCGGCGGTATCCTTGTTTCGGCACTCATATTCAGCTATATCGGTAAGATCGGTGCCATTAACTTCCGTATGGATCAGAAGTCATTGGGTATCCTGTACCAGACCGGACTTACCTTCTTTATGGCGGTCGTCGGCCTGCGGTATGGCTATGACGTTGTCAATTCTCTGATGGGTTCCGGACTGCAGCTGGCGATTGCGGCTGTTTTTGTTGAAGCCATTGCCGTAATCATTGCCTTTATTGTCGGATACAAGATCTTCAAGATCAACTGGATCATTCTCAGCGGTGCGATCGCGGGCGGCTGTACATCTGCACCGGGTCTCGGCGCAGCAATCAGTGCCACCGGCTCTGAGGAGCCGACTGCCGGCTACGGTGCGGCACAGCCCTTTGCCATTCTGGCAAATGTTCTGCTGGCAACGATGTTCTTCAGTATTGTATAGTAGGCGAAAACCTCTTACATAAGGAGAACAGGTCATGGAAGATGTTTGTATTGAACACAGATATAATGCGTCCAATTTCAAGTTGGGAAACCATCACGAAAATGTCTATCAAATGCTGCTGATCACAAACGGCCGCATCCGGTATCGCGTGGGAAGCAGATGCTACGAAGCAGGAAAAGGCGGCATCATTGTGCTGAACACGCTGGAAGAACATGATCTGGAAGTACTGGAATATCCCTACGAGCGATATCTGATCCGCGTTCAGCCGGACTTCTTTCAGAACGAAGTGAAATATCCCGAGGTTATTGCGGTATTCATCAAGCGGCCGCCGAACTTCTCTCATCTGCTCACGATATCCGAGCCGGTGTGGAACTATCTGTATGACATTGTTCTGGAAATGGAGAGAGAATACAACGGGAAGAAAAAATATTGGGAACTGTATGTGGGCGCAGATCTGCGCAGGATGTTTATCACGATTTATCGCGAATGCGCAGATGTGATGACAATGAAGATAGGTCACAGTGTTACAGTGGCCTACAACATCATGAACTACATCAATCATCATTTCGCTGAGGAAATTACCGTGGATAAGATCGCAGCGGAGCTGTATCTGAACAAAAATTATCTTGCCCATGTATTCAAAGATGAAACCGGTTACAGCCTGATCGGCTATGCGATTGCGCTGCGCATCAATCGTGCCAAGCTGCTGCTGACGAAGACAGACAAGAGCATTACCCAAGTGGCAGAGGCGTGCGGGTATGATGATTTCGCTTATTTTTCCCGCCAGTTCAAGAAGAACACCGGATTAACGCCAACTGCGTATCGAAAGACCTACGCAGAAGAGGAAAATGAATAATAGAGGTAAAAGCTATGCCACACGAAAAGTTTCATTATAAATCGCTGGAAGAAGTTAGGCTGCGCGCTGAAGAGCTAGGGCTGGATCTGCCTTTTGCCGCTGACACACAGATACTTGCGCAGCCGTTAACGGTACGCAATATCACTTTCCCGAATCGTCTTGGCATTGCGCCGATGGAGGGAGCAGATTCTACACCGGAGGGGGCGCCCACGGAATACACGCTGCGACGTTATGTAAACGAAGCAATCGGCGGCAGCGCTGTCATTTGGTTTGAGGCCATATCCATCGTAGAGGAAGGCCGTTCCTCTAAGACCCAGCTGCTGCTGACGCGGGATACGATGGAGGAATTCAAGAAAATGACGGCGGCCGTCAAAGAGGCGGGGATCAAGGCCAATGGCTTTGCACCCTACCTGATTATGCAGGCGAATCACAGCGGCCGTTATTCAAATCCCGGCAATAAGCCGGCACCGATAATTGCCTACCGGCACCCGATTCTGGAGCAGTATCGTGCTGCAGATGACGCCTGCATTGCCACGGATGATTACCTGAAGGGGCTGGAGGAGAAGTTCGGAGAGGCCGCTCAGCTGGCCAAGGAAGCCGGCTTTGATGCCGTTGATATCAAGAGCTGCCACGGCTATCTGCTGGCAGAGCTGGCCTCGGCCTACAATCGCCCGGGTGAGTACGGCGGCAGCTTTGAGAATCGCTTCCGCCTTTTGAAAAACGGCATCCGCGCTGCCAAGGTGTATGAGGATGCGGCGTTTATGGTGACAGCCCGCATTGGCATTTATGACGGCTATGCTTACCCGTGGGGCTTCGGTGTCAGTCAGGAGAGCGGCGAAACGCCGGATATGGCCGAACCGATTCGCCTGGTGCGGGAACTGCATGAAGAACTGGGTATGGATATGGTGGATCTGAGCATGGGAAATCCCTACGCCACCACTCATGTGACCAGACCCTTTGACTTCGGCAAATATGAGGCGAATGAACACCCCTTTGAGGGAGTTTCCCGCATGATCCATGGTATTGCTGCAGTAAAGAAGGCAGTGCCGGATATGGTGATCTGGGCGTCTGCGCCTACCTATCTGCGTGCCTATGCAGACCTGTTCTCTGCCGGTGCGGTGGAACAGGGGATGTGTGACGGCATGCTGTTCGGACGCATGGCCTTTGCGGATCCCGATTTCGCCAACGAGATCGTGAAGGAGGGCCGCATCGATCCGAAACGCGTCTGCCTGACCTGCGGCAAATGCGGTGATCTGATCCGTGCGCATAAGCCTACGGGATGTGTGATTCGAGACAGTAAGACATTCATGCCGTTTTATAAGGAATTTCTGGAGATCAAGAAAACGCAGCCTGCCAATTTCCGCGGCTGATGAGGAGTGAATCATATGAAAAAAACAGCAATCGTCACCGGCTCAAGTCGAGGCATCGGCTTTGCCATTGCCAGGCAGCTGGGACTGGATGGCTATAACATTGTCATGGTTGCCACCGGCCGGGCGGAGAAAAATCAGAGCGCACTGGATGAACTGAAAGCGCTTGGCATCGACTGTGCCTATGTGCAGGCAAATATCGGCAGCAACGACGACCGCAAGAGGATCCTGGACGGGGCGCTGAATGCCTTTGGTCGTGTGGATGTGCTGGTCAATAATGCCGGCGTTGCGCCTAAGGAACGCGCCGATCTGCTGGAAATGAGTGAGGAAAGCTTCGATTATGTTGTCGGCATCAATACGAAGGGAAATATGTTTCTGACGCAGATGATTGCCAGACAGATGATTACGCAGGAGCCGTTGGACGGCCGCAAGGGCATCATTGTCAATGTTTCCAGCTGCAGCTCGGTGGTTTCATCTGTTAATCGCGGTGAGTACTGCGTTTCCAAGGCCGGCATTTCCATGCTGACGACATTATACGCGGATCGACTGGCCGCTGAGGGAATTCTGGTCAATGAGGTCCGTCCCGGCGTTATTGCCACCGATATGACCAGCAAGGTACAGGAAAAGTATGACGATCTGATCAGGCAGGGCGTATTTCCTATCGCACGCTGGGGGACACCCGAGGATGTAGCAGGGGCAGTCAGCCTGCTGTGCAGTGATCGTCTGCGCTATACCACCGGCAGCTATATCGATGTTGACGGCGGATTTCATATCCGGCGCCTGTAAGGGAGTGGACCATGGAAAACGCAATTTTCTGTGCCGGTAAGTATACAGCAAAAGTTTATCAATGCAATACGGCAGTTGTCGGCAGCGGTGCGGCAGGCTTTAATGCTGCTGACCGCTTGTGGCAGCAGGGACAGCAGGATATCGTAATTGTCACGGAAAACCGTCTGAGCGGCACAAGCCGCAATACAGGCAGCGACAAGCAGACCTATTATAAGCTGACACTTTCCGGGGATGATCCTGACAGCGTTCGCGAGATGGCGGAGACTCTTTTTGACGGGCACTGTGTGGACGGAGACATTGCCCTGTGTGAAGCAGCACTTTCTGCGCAGTGCTTTCTGAAGCTGGCGGAGCTGGGCGTGCCGTTTCCGCGAAATCGATACGGTGAGTATATCGGCTACAAGACTGACCATGATCCGCGCCGTCGTGCAACCAGCGTCGGCCCATATACAAGCAAGCAGATGACCGAGTGTCTGGAGGCAGCGGTAATGGCCAAGGGAGTGCCGATGCTGGATAAGACCCAGGTGATCAAGGTGCTGAGTGATCATGGCATTGTCTGCGGCTTGCTCTGTCTGCATACGGCTGCGCAGGATGAGAAGGATCGCTTTGTGCTGATTCGCTGTAAAAACATTATCTATGCCACCGGCGGTCCGGCCGGAATGTACGCGGCCAGTGTATATCCGTTCGGTCAGTACGGTGCCACCGGTCTTGCATTGGAAGCCGGCGCAAAGGGCAAGAACCTGACGGAATGGCAGTACGGGCTTGCATCGCTTGCGCCGCGCTGGAATGTTTCCGGCACATACATGCAGGTGCTGCCGCGGGTCTATTCTGCAGAGGAAAACGGCAGCGATGAACGAGAGTTTCTCATGGACTTCTTCACGGATGCTCATGACATGCTGAGCAAGCTCTTCTTAAAGGGCTACCAGTGGCCCTTCGATGTATGTAAGATCGCAGCCGGCAGTTCCATTATTGATATTTTGGTCTATCTGGAAAGCTGCAAGGGCCGCAGGGTATATCTTGACTACCGAAAAAACCCGCTTAACGGTGCATTTTCCTATGACAGGCTAATGCCGGAAGCGCTGGAATACCTGACCCGTGCCGGAGCTTGCTTTGGGACGCCCATCGAACGATTGGCACATATGAACCAGCCGGCTGTCGACTTTTACCGGGATAAGGGTGTGGATCTGTACACGCAGCCGTTGGAAATTTCCCTGTGTGCGCAGCACAACAACGGCGGTATAGGAATCGACTGCTGGTGGCAGACGGATGTGAAGGGGCTGTTTGCTGTGGGTGAAGCTGCAGCCAGTCACGGCATCTATCGCCCGGGCGGTACGGCGCTGAATGCCGGCCAAGTGGGAAGTACCCGCGCGGCGCAGTTTATTGCAGCGAGATGCCGGGGTGAAGCACCGGATTGTTTTGACACGGCTGCCGCCGCTGCTCTGATCGAAATGGGAACCCTGGCGGATAAGTGCAGGGATGAAAGCGGCAACGTCCGTATCCTGTGGCAGCAGGCAGCGGAGGAAATGAGCCGGTGGGGTGCTGCCATCCGTGAGCCTGCGCGGATCCGCGACTACAGCGAGGCGGTGGAAAAGCTGTTGGGCGAGTTTGACACGACGGTGAAGGCAGCAGATAATACTGAGCTTTCGATGGCCTATCGGCTGCGGGATATGCTGTTAAGCCAGCGCGCGTACCTGACCGCCATGGCAGATTACACGGATCACGGCGGAAAGAGCCGCGGCAGTGCGATGTACACTGATCTGAAGGACGGCACCAAGCCCTTTGACCGGCTGCCGGATACATTCACCTTTGCGCTGGATGAAACGCCGGATCCGCTGATTCAGGAGCTGTGGTATGAGAACGGCAGCTGCAAGATTGCCTGGCGTGCGGCGCGCCCGATTCCGGAGGATGATGATTTCTTTGAGAACGTCTGGCGCAGCTATAGAGAAAATGGGAATATAGAGTGAAGTGCTTGCGCGGTCCGACGTGGATTTCTGCAAGCTGTAACTTATAGATACTGATCAATATCGGATTTCATCA
>CAVELT010000123.1:0-2209 GCA_963616545.1 Dysosmobacter segnis
AGAGCATCTGCCTTACAAGCAGAGGGTCACAGGTTCGAGCCCTGTAGGCCCCATTTCTATGAAAATAGAATACATTGTCGCGGGATGGAGCAGTCTGGTAGCTCGTCGGGCTCATAACCCGAAGGTCGTTGGTTCAAATCCTTCTCCCGCAAGCAAGAGGAATGACTATTGTCATTCCTCTTTTTGTAATTGTTAAGCGCCACATTGCCCGTGCGATAGGTGTTGAAACCCTCCCTCAGAAAAAGTATAATCCTAAAAGTAAATGAAGCTGATAGGGGGCATCCCGGAAAGGACAGTTATGAGAGTTGGTTTCTTGACAAGCGGAGGCGATTGTCAGGCCTTGAACGCCACCATGCGGGGCGTGGCCAAGACCTTGTACGGCATGTATGACAACCTGGAGATCTATGGATTTCTGGACGGCTACAGGGGGCTGATCTATGATGAATACCGCAAGATGGAGAAGCGGGATTTCTCCGGCATTCTGACAATGGGCGGTACCATTCTCGGTACCAGCAGAACACCTTTCAAGCTGATCCGGGAGCCGGATGAGAACGGTCTGGACAAGGTAGAGGCCATGAAGCATACCTACCGGAAGCTGCGCCTGGACTGCCTTGTGGTGCTGGGCGGCAACGGTTCCCTGAAGACCGCAAATCTCCTTTCTGAGGAGGGACTCAACGTTATCGGCTGCCCGAAGACCATCGACAATGATCTCTGGGGCACAGACATGACCTTCGGCTTCTACTCTGCTGTGCAGGTAGCCACAAATGCCATTGACTGCATCCATACCACAGCGGCTTCCCATGGACGTGTGTTTATCGTGGAAATCATGGGACATAAGGTAGGACTCCTCACCCTCTATGCCGGACTTGCCGGCGGTGCCGACATTATCCTCCTGCCGGAAATTCCCTACAATGTGGATTCTGTCTGCCGGAAGATCGCAGAGCGGCATAAGAGCGGCTCCCGCTTCTCTATCGTGGCCATTGCCGAGGGTGCGGTTTCTCAGGAGGAGGCCAAGCTCGGCAAGAAGGAGCTGAAGAAGAAGCTGGCAGAGGATCTCAAGACCTATCCTTCTGTGGCCTACAAGCTGGCTGACCAGATTCAGCAGAAGACCGGCTCTGAGGTGCGTGTGACGGTACCGGGACATACCCAGAGAGGCGGACAGCCGGTGCCCTATGACCGTGTCTTTGCCACCCGTATCGGTACAGAGGCAGCGAAGCTGATTCAGGAGGGCCGCTTCGGCAACATGGTGGCACTTAAGAACAATGAGATCACGGCAGTGCCCTTGGCAGAGATTGCCGGCAAGCTGAAAACCGTGGATCCCCAGTCCAGCATCGTTCAGGAGGCCAGAATGGTGGGCATTTCCTTCGGAGATGAGAAGTGATTCCATAAACTTTAATGTACGGTCAGCAGGGTTGCGCGGGCACCCCGATAGTGAAGCTATCGCTGAGCCCGCGCAACAAGGGGCCCCCCGATAGCGAAGCTATCGCTGAGCCCATGCGACAAGGGGCGCCCGTGCAATGAAGGAGTAATAAAAGGGGCCGAGAAAATCGGCCCCTTTTTTAAAGGCGGAGAAAGAAAACTTGAGCTATACAGCATTATACAGAAAATGGCGGTCCAGGACCTTTGATGAGATCAAGGGACAGGAGGCCATCATCGAATCCCTGAAAAATCAGATCAAAACCGGCCGCATCGGCCATGCCTATCTCTTCACCGGCACCCGGGGCACCGGAAAAACCTCTGTGGCAAAGATTCTGGCCCGGGCGGTGAACTGCGAGCATCCCGTGGACGGCAATCCCTGCAATGCGTGCGCCTCCTGTCAGGCGATCCTGAAGGAGTCCAGCATGAATGTGGTGGAAATGGATGCGGCCTCCAACAACGGCGTGGACGACATCCGGCAGATCCGCTCTCAGGTGGAATATCCGCCGGTAGAGGGACGCTACCGCGTCTATATCATTGACGAGGTACATATGCTCAGCACCAGTGCCTTCAACGCCTTTTTGAAGACGCTGGAGGAGCCGCCCAGCTATGTGATCTTCCTGCTGGCCACCACGGAGCCCAACAAGCTGCCCATCACCATACTGTCCCGCTGTCAGCGTTATGATTTCCGGCGCATCGAGACACCGGTGATTGCAGAACGGCTGCAGGAAATCGCCGCGGCAGAGGGCATTGACGCAAGCCCGGAGGCCCTGCAGTACATCGCCCGGGTGGG
>CAVELT010000123.1:2924-6327 GCA_963616545.1 Dysosmobacter segnis
CTGAATTCCTGGGTCTATCCCAACCGGGAAAATACAGGAATGACAATTGCGACAAAGAGCAAAGCAGGATATAATACTATTTCTGATGCGCGTACTTTGGACGAACTGCATCAGCTCGTGGCCGAGAAATACGGCAGGGACATCAGCTTCCAGGCGATTTACTCGGAGAAGGACGAGGGGAAAAATACTATATATGTGGCGGATGAGGATTTAAAGAAAATAAATTTTCAGGTAGAGACGGTGGATGCAGATGCACCGGAGGAGAGCTAAGGAGGAAAGCATGGCAAGATACGGCGGTTTTCAGGGCGGCATGCCCGGTATGAATATGAACAATCTGATGAAGCAGTATCAGAAGATGCAGCGGAAGGTGACAGAGACACAGGAGGAGCTGGCCAAAAAGGAATATCTCGGTCAGGCCGGCGGCGGTGCCGTGAAGATCACGGTTTCCGGTGAGAAGAAGGTGACGAAGGTGGAGTTGGATCCGGCAGCAGTGGATCCGGAGGATGTGGAGACCCTGGAGGACATGATTCTGGCAGCGGCCAATCAGGCACTGGCAGACATGGAGGCGGACTCTCAGAATGAGATGGGCAAGCTCACCGGCGGTATGGGTCTGGGCTTCTAAATCATGGAATATTTTTCTAAGGATATTGCGCGGCTGGTGGCAGAGCTGTCCCGGCTGCCGGGCGTGGGCCCCAAGAGTGCCCAGCGTCTGGCCTTTCATATCATTCATGCGCCGCAGGAGCAGGCGGAGGCCCTGTCCTCTGCCATTCTGCAGGCTCGCAGCAACGTGCGCTACTGCAAGTGCTGCTGCACACTGACGGATGAGGAGCTTTGCCCTATCTGTGCCTCTCCGGAGCGGAATCACCGGCAGATCATGGTGGTGGAAAATACCCGGGACATGAGTGCCTATGAGCGGACCGGAAAGTATGAGGGCGTCTATCATGTGCTCCACGGTGCGATTTCTCCTATGCTGGGCATCGGACCGGAGGATCTCCGCATGAAGGAGCTGATGCAGCGCCTGCAGGGCGAGGTGGACGAGGTCATCATTGCCACCAACTCCTCTCTGGAGGGAGAAACCACCGCCACCTACCTGACGAAGCTCATCAAGCCGCTGGGCGTGCGGGTAAGCCGCATTGCCTCCGGCGTGCCGGTGGGCGGCGATATTGAAAACATTGATTCGGTGACGCTGCTGCGGGCCCTGGACGGCCGCGTGGAGCTCTGAGCCGCAGGAAGATAAGGAAGGGATAAATCCAATGGATAAGTATGAGTTTAATATCAAGGCGGAGCAGATCTCCCGGCTCGTGGAGGAGGGTGACTACGGCACCGCCATGCAGATTGCGGACACCATTGACTGGCGGCGGGTGCGGAATGCCAATCTCCTGTCGTCCATTGCCGATATCTATGACCGCAACGGAGAATACGAGGAGGCCAAGGACATCCTGATGCTGGCCTTCGAGCGGGCGCCGGTGGGAAAGCGCTTCCTGTTCCGTCTCAGTGAGCTTTCTCTGAAGGCAGGGGACATTTCCGCGGCCCAGGAGTTTTACAACGAATTCTGCGATGTGAGTCCGGAGGACGACCAGCAGTACCTTCTGCGCTTCCTGATCCTGCGGGCCAAGGGAGCCAGGGCAGAGCAGCTGGCGGGTGTGCTGGAAATGTATACTGCCGCAGAGCTGGATGAGAAGTGGCTCTATGAGCTGGCCCGGCTCTATGCCGAGGCAGGCAATCCGGCAGCGGCAGTGCAGACCTGTGACAGAATCGTACTGATGTTTGGCTTCGGCGATTATGTGCAGCGTGCGCTGGAGCTGAAGCAGCAGTTCCAGGCCCTGAATCCGGAGCAGGCGGCGCTGCTTTCCCGCCGATCGGCGGCGCCGGCAGCAGAGCACACCGATGCGGCAGAGGACAATGTCTCTGTGCCGGAGATGCCGGCAGAGGCGGCTGCAAGCGGCGATGTTTGCATTGAGCAGACATCGGAACGATCGGATACGTCCGCGTTCCGTGCTGATGATGTTCCTGCTGCAGCGGCAGAGGATAATGCCTTCGAGCCGGAGGTGCCGGCAACCGCTGAAGATACCGCTGCAGAAGCTGCGCCGACGGTTGTCGCTGCTCCGGCAGAAAATGCCGCGGCCGAAGACATTTTCGAAGAGGTTCCGGAGACGGAGGAGGTGCCGGCACCGAAATTTGACACCTATCATATGATCATTGAGGCGAAGACCGCCGAGGACGGCTTCCGCATCGCCAAGGACGAGATCAAGTACTTCCATGAGAAGTACGGCGTCAATTACAAGGTGGCGAAGACCAATGCAGAGAAGCTGAACGAGCATGGCTTCGGGGCCTTTGCGGACAAAATTGCCGGGAAGGATCTCATCATTGAGCATGCGGGCTCTCTGACCTATGCCGTGGTGGATGAGCTGTCAGACTATATCGAGCATCCCAAGGATTCTGCCTCCGTGGTGCTGGTGGATACGGTGGACCGCTTCGACCGTATGGCAGAGGATCGTCCGCTCTTCATCAAGGCCTTTGATCTGGTTTCCGATGTGGATGAAATTGAGGATGTGAACCTGGAGCAGGAGACGGCAGCGCCCGCTCAGTCGGCCCAGGCAGAATCGGAGGCGCCGGTAAGGGAAGAGAGACCGGCCAGACCTTACGATGCGCAGCCGGCGCATGAGGAGCAGACGGTAGTATCAGAGGATAATGCCTTTGCGCCGGAGATGCCGGCGGAGGACGCGGAAGCTGTGACGCAGGATGCTCGTTCCGATGCAGCGGAAAAGAAGGCAGCAGATCCGGCGGAGACGTCTGTTGAAGAGGGCGGTTATTCCCGTCTCAACGGCATCCGGCTGGATGTGGATGCTTTTGCCAACTATGCCCAGGCCTATGCACACCGCATTGACTGTGTCATTCCCGGAAAGGCCGTTCTGGCCCTTTATGAGCGGGTAGAAATGATGGAGGAGGACGGTGTGCCTCTGACCCGGGAAAATGCGGAGCAGCTCATTGAGGAGGCTGCGGACCTTGCCGAGAAGCCCTCACTGGGCCGAAAGCTGACCGGTATGCTGCATCCTAAGTACGATAAGGAAGGCAAGCTGATTCTGCGAGAGGAGAATTTTCTGAACGCATGAGTGATTTTGCATCTATAGTAGCTTACATAAAACTGAACTGGATGCAGCTGGCGGTAGGCGCTTTCATATTGATGATGCTGTATTGCGGCTACAAAAAGGGATTGATCCGCATGTCGGTGTCCCTGGTCTCCCTGCTGCTGTCCACTGTGCTTACAAAAATTCTGCATCCCTATGTTCTTTCCTGGATGCAGGGCAATGCCGCCCTGCAGGCTGTGGTGCAGAAGCGGGTGGCGGCAATCTTTGCGGAAAGCACGGCCTCTGCCGTGTCCGGGGGAGCCGGAAACGGCTTA
>CAVELT010000124.1:0-6322 GCA_963616545.1 Dysosmobacter segnis
TGGACTCCTTCACCTGCTTCGTGGTGCGCACCTTGGTATAGGAATCCAGCTTGCCCCCCTTCACGATGGAGAGCACCGGCTTGATGTGCAAAAGGGTACCGATGGCTGCCGCCACCGGTGTGATTCTGCCGCCCTTCTTCAGGTACTTCAGGGTATCCACCCCGATGTAAATGCTGTTGGCCGCTGCATCCCGGTTCAGAATGTCCCGGATTTCCTCTGCGCCGAAGCCCTTCTCCGAAAGCTCCCGGGCGAAAATGCACTGCTGCCGCTGCACCACGGAAACGCCGCGGCTGTCCGCCACGAAAACCTTTCCCTCATACTTGTCATCCTGGGACAGCATGATGGCTGTCTGGGTGCTGCCGGACAGTCCGGCCGTCAGCGGCACATGCACCACGGCATCATTTTCTTCCAGCAGCGCGTCCCAGGTCTTCATGACATCCTCCGGGGACGGCTGGGAGGTGGCCACATCACAGTCGGTCTTCAGCTTCTCGAAGAATTCCTCCCGGCTCAGATTGACACCCTCAAAATACTCCGTTCCGTCAATGCGGAAGGGCATGGGTACCACGCGGATCCCCAGCGCCAGGCTCTCCTCCTGGGTGATACCGGAGCCGGAATCCGTAGAAACGCCTATTCTCATCTTTATTCCTCCACCAGCAGGGACTTGCCGGTCATCTCCTCCGGCTGCGGTACCTCCAGAAGCTGCAGCAGGGTCGGTGCCACATCAGCAAGGCAGCCGCCCTCCCGGAGCTTGTACTTCGGATCTGCATTCACCAGAATGAAGGGCACCGGATTGGTGGTATGCGCGGTGAAGGGCTCGCCGGTCGCCGGATCGATCATCTGATCGGCATTGCCGTGATCGGCCAGAATGAAGAGCTGTCCGTTGACCTCCTTCACGGCCTCAACCACCTTGCCGACTGCCTCATCCACCACCTCAATGGCCTTGACGGCAGCGGGGATCACGCCGGTGTGTCCCACCATGTCCGGGTTGGCGAAGTTGGTGATCACCAGCTCGTACTTGCCGGAGCGGATGGCCTCACAGAGCTTCTCGCAAACCTCCGGGCAGCTCATCTGCGGCTTCAGATCGTAGGTCGGCACATCCTTCGGAGACGGCACGAGGATTCTGTCCTCGTTGACATTCGGCTCCTCTACGCCGCCGTTGAAGAAGAAGGTAACATGGGCATACTTCTCGGTCTCGGCGATACGCACCTGATGCAGCCCCAGGGAAGCGACATACTCGCCCAGGGTGTTGGTGAGCTTCTGGTCCTTGAAGGCCACCAGCTTGTTGGGAATGGTGCTGTCGTAATCGGTAAATACCACAAAGGTGGTATCCAGTCTTGCGCCTCTCTCGAAGAAGCTGAATTCGTCATCGCAGAAGCAATGGGTCATTTCCCGGGCACGGTCCGGCCGGAAGTTGAAGAAAACGCAGGAATCGCCGTCCTGAATGGCTGCCGTCGGCTTGCCGTCCCTTGTGATGACGCAGGGCACCACGAACTCGTCGTAAACCTCCTGGGCATAGGATGCCTCGATGGCCTCCTTCACAGAAGCAGCGGTGACACCGCTTCCCTTGGTCATGGCGTCATAGGCCTTCACCACACGGTCGTAGTTCTTGTCGCGGTCCATAGCATAGTAGCGGCCGGAAATGGTGGCAATGCTGCCGACGCCGAGCTCTGCCATCTTCTGCTCCACCTCCTCGAGGAAGGCCTTGCCGGAATCGGGCGGTGTGTCACGGCCGTCCAGGAAGGCATGAAGATATACCTTCTTCAGTCCGTTCCGCTTTGCCAGCTCCAGCAGGCCGTAGATGTGCTCGATATGGGAATGCACACCGCCGCTGGAAACCAGACCCATCAGATGCAGAGCAGAATCCTTCTCTTTACAATTGTTCACTGCCTTCAGCAGCTCTTCATTTTCATAGAAATCTCCGTCTGCGATAGACTTCGAGATACGGGTCAGATTCTGGTAAACGATGCGGCCGGCACCCATGTTCATATGTCCGACCTCGGAGTTGCCCATCTGGCCGTCCGGAAGGCCGACAGCCAGTCCGGAAGCGTAGCCCTTCACAAAGGGATACTCCGCCTCAAGCTGATCCATCACCGGCGTGTTCGCCATGGCAACAGCATTTCCCTCCTTATGAGAATTCAGGCCATAGCCGTCAAGAATCAAAAGCACCACTGGTTTTTTTTCTGTCATAATGACCACCTTTTATGTATGTGTCACATCTGTGACTGTTTCTTTAGAGACATTGTTCAGTTTATAACAAAGTCCGGTGGGCGTCAATCAATCTTCCGTTTGCAGCACCGCACAAGTTGTGGAATTTACTTCCCAATTTGTTCACCCGGCGCCGCAATTTTAAGTATAATGGTAAGGGATATGAAGGGAGGGGACTGACCTATGAATCTGAAAGAACAGCTCTATGTCTGCACGCTTGCACGATATCAAACCGTTTCCAGGGCGGCAGAGGCCCTCTACATCTCACCGCCGGCACTCAGCAGCTACATCAGCAACATGGAACGCGCACTGGGCATTCCGCTTTTTGACCGGAGCGGCAAGTCCTTCACGCTGACACCGCTCGGAGAGGAGTATGTCCGCCGGGCAGAAAAAATGCTGGAAATGAAGGCTGAATTCGACAGTCTGGTGGAGCGCGCCAAGACGGAGGGGCATGAAATTATACGGATCGGCGTGCAGCAGCGACGTGCGATTGCGCTGGTGCCTCAGGTATTGAAGCATTTTCACCGTGACTATCCGCAGCAGGAGGTCATCTTTCGTGACGGGATCTGTTCAGAGCTTGAACAGCTGTATCATACGGGAATGGTGGATTATGTTCTGTCGAGCTTTGAAGAACCGATTGCCGATGCCGCCTGCCGGCTGCTGGCAGAGGAAGAGGTCCTGCTGGTCCTTCCAAAGGGACATCCCGCGGAAATGCATGCGTTTCGCGTACCCGGCGATGACTACCCGCATCTTGAGCTCAGTCAGCTTGACGGAGAGACCTTCATTATCCCGACAGAAGGGCAAAGCATGGGACAAACCGCGCGGAAAATCCTTGCCGCGTCAGGCATTCGGCCCTCCAGAATCATCGAAATCAGCCATTTCGATATCATACTCAGCATGATTGAGCAGGAAATGGGTGTCGGGTTCAATCGAATCGGCTATGTGCGGGAAATGCGGGCAAACTATCCGGACGTCAGTTATTATCATATCGGAAAAAAAGGCTGGAGCTCCAGAATTTACCTGATATGGCGCAGGGGACGGCAGCCAACGAAAGCGGAAGAACGGCTGCTGCAAATCATAAAAAGCTGCCTGCAGAAGGAGCTGTCTGTGTGAGGCAAAGTAAGCTTTGCTTAATGTCCGATTAAGATTTTAATAATGGGACATTGAATAAATATGCTCTATTATACTCATAAATGCATAATTATAATGCATTTGAGCCTGTTTCGTATCGGGAAGGAGAGTAAAATGAGCGAAAAGAAAAAGGAGTTTCCCCACAGCTTTGTGATCGTATTTGCGATCATTTTGTTTGCCGTACTGCTGACGTGGATCATCCCGGCGGGAGAATATGTACGCCTGGAAAATGCTGACGGCATCAAGGTCGTAGACCCCAACCAGTTCCAGTATGTCGGAAAAGCACCGGTAAATCCGCTGCTGATTCCCACATATATTGTGAAGGGCTTCACAAAGCGCATTGACATCATGCTGGTCATTCTGTTTTCCGGCGGTGCCTTTCATATGCTGACAGAAGCCGGTGCACTGCAGTCGCTGATCGCTAAGATCGCCAAGAAAACAGCCGGAAATCTGTACATATTTATTCCGATTCTGACCCTGATCTTCGGCTTCATCTGCATCACCCAGGCGGTAAATACCTTTATTGCCTTTGCCCCTGTCATGGTAATGCTGAGCTTCGCCATCGGACTGGATTCCATTACCGGCGCAGCCATCATCCTGCTGGGCGGTGCCGTAGGATTTTCGACGGGAACACTAAACCCGAGCACCACTCTGGTTGCACAGAAGATTGCAGAGCTGCCGATCTATTCCGGCATTGAGTACCGCTGGATATGCTTTGCCGTGTATTACGTTGTCACCAACATTTTCCTGATCCGCTATGCAAAAAGGATTCAGAAAAATCCGAGCCTGAGCCCGATGTATGATCTGGACCGGAAAAATGAACTGAACAATACCGACCTGGATTCCTTCGGAGAAATCACACTGCGAAAGGCCCTGTGCGTACTGGCGCTGTTTGTTTCACTGGCCGTCGTGATCTATGGTTCTGTCAAGCTGGATTGGGATATGCCGGAAATGGCAGCCATGTTTATCTGGCTCGGCATTATCACCGGAATCTGTGCAGGCTTCTCAGCGAATAAAATTGCAAGAACCTTTTCCGTCGGCTGTCAGAAAATGATGGGTGCCATGATCATCATCGGTCTCGCGCAGTCTATCAGCCTGATCATGTCAAACGGAAAAATCATCGACACGGTTGTCCACTCACTGGCAGGCGGCCTCGGTGCCGTACCGACGCTGCTGCAGGCTCCGGCTATGCTGCTGGCCAATACAGTCATCAATGTATTCATCACATCCGGTTCCGGTCAGGCAGCTGCCGTTATGCCGATCATGACACCGTTGGCAGATCTGATCGGAATCACCCGGCAGACAGCAATTCTTGCCTTCAACTTCGGAGACGGCTTCTGCAACTATATTCTGCCTACCTCAACCGCATTGATGGGCATTATCAGCGCCTGCAACATTCCGTATGACCGCTGGATGCGTTTTATGTGGAAGATGTTTGCTGTCTGGTTTGTGACCGGCATTGTGCTGCTCATCATTGCACAGCTGATTCACTATGGACCGATGTAATAAAAAGAGAATGAGGATAAAAAATGAGCAATAAAGAGACACTGTTCGGTGCAGTGGATGCACAGAAGGAAGCACTCTGGTCTATGAATGATCAGATTCACGATACGCCGGAATATGAGGGAAATGAAGTTTTTGCCGCAGGACTGCTCACAGATTACCTGAAGGCCCATGGCTTCTCTGTGGAAATGGGGGTAGGCGGATACAAAACCGCTTTCCGCGCAAGCTTTCAGCACGGCGAAGGCGGTCCTGTCATCGGCATTCTCACAGAATATGATGCACTGCGGGGGCTGGGACACGGCTGCGGTCATAACCTGCAGGGCCCCGGCTGTCTCGGCGCTGCCGTTGCCCTCAGTCAGCTGAATATTCCGGAAAGCTTTCAGCTGGTGGTCTACGGAACACCGGCCGAAGAAACCCTGGGAGCCAAGGCGGATATGATCCGGAACGGCTGCTTTCATGAGCTGGATGTGGCACTGATGATGCACGGCGGTCCCAATACCTGCACAGATGTGAAGTGCCTGGCGCAGAAGAGCTATATTGTGTCCTTCCACGGAAAGGGCGCCCATGCGGCACTGGCACCGGAAAAGGGAAGAAGTGCCTTCGATGCCATGCTGGCAGCCTTTAACGGCGTGGAATTTCTGCGGGAGCATGTACCGGATGACGTGCGGCTGCATTATACAATGAAGGAGCTGCCCGGTCCCAGCAACGTGGTGCCCGCCCGGGCAGTCGGAGAATTTTCTGCCCGTTCCTTCTCCCGTGCAACCTTAGAGTCTGTGTGCGAACGACTTCTGGATATTTTCAAGGGCGCAGCGCTGATTGCCGGTGTAGATTATCAGGCAGAGGAAGGAACCTTCTTCTATAACAAAATACCGGTCCTGAAGCTCAACAGCCTGCTGATGGAAAATGCAGAGCTTGCCGGCGCACCGCAGCTGGCACCGCCCAGAGAAAAAACCGGCTCTACCGATTTCGGAAATGTCATGTATGAGATTCCCGGCTGCTGCATCCGCATTGCCTTTGTGCCGGAAGGCACAGCGTCTCACTCACAGGCATTTGTCGATGCGGGAAAGACGGAAGCCGGCCACAACGCAGTACTTTACGGTGCCAAAGCGATCGCCGGCGCCTCCTATGATCTGATCCGGAATCCGACGCTTCTGCAGGCTGTGAAGGATGAATTCGCGGAGAACAAGAAAAAGTTTGCTTAATCCATCGTGAATTCGATGATAAGTCCTTGACATTCACCTGTTTTCAAGATATGATTCTCTCGAAATCAAAAACAGTAACAATTCTTGTTTTTGATTTCGAGAACAGGTTTACAGGAAAGGACAGGGAAATGAATTACTCCAGACAGCGCCAGGAGATTCTCGATCAGCTGAAGCAGCACCGGGATCATCCGACAGCCGATGTGATTTACGCAGAGCTTCGGAATCAGAACAGCAGCATCAGTCTGGCCACCGTATATCGGAATCTGAATCTTCTCTCGGAG
>CAVELT010000125.1:0-6279 GCA_963616545.1 Dysosmobacter segnis
AGTACAGAATAAATTCTCTTCATTACACCACCTCATTGGGATCCACATCAACCTCGAGCAGCACGGATTCATCCGCTGACAGGAAGTCCTCCAGCACCTCTTCCATCGCAGCATTGTCACTGAGTCGGAGATAGCGCATTCTGTAGGCTGCCGCCAGCATGTCCAGCTCCGGACTGCCGGTGAGATCCGTGACAGAAAAACGATCCTGGTAGGTATAATGCTGATACTGGCGCACCAGACCAAGGACATTGTTTTTCACCACCACGATCTTCACGGGAATGCCGTACTGCCGCATGGTGCCGAGCTCCATCATGCTCATCTGGAAGGCACCGTCGCCGGAAACCGCAATAACCTGCCGCTTCGGATCTGCCAGCTTTGCTCCCATGGCAGCCGGTACGGAGTAGCCCATGGTGCCCATGCCGCCGGAGGTCAGGAACATGCCGTTCCGCATCTGGTAATTGCCGCAGGACCAGAGCTGGTTCTGCCCCACGTCTGCTACATAGACACCGTCCCGTGCCATCTTCATGGAGAGCCGGTAAACAAATTCCTCCGGTGTTACGGCGCTGGCCTTCTGTATCCGTGCCAGCAGCGCCTTCAGCCGCTTGTCCTCTGCTTCCTTCTTGTAGGAATTCAGCGTACGGATCCATTCATAATACTCTGCCTTCAGATCCAGCTGATTGAAGCGGTCGAAAACACTGGCGATGTCACCCACCAGCGGAATTTCCGGCCCGGCATTTTTACCGATTTCCGCCGGATCCACATCAATATGCACAAGTGTTTTGTTTTCTGTGATCAGATCCGGCTGGCTGATGGAGCGGTCCGCTACCCGGGCGCCCACCATGATGATCATATCTGCTTCATTCATGGCCCGGTTGCCGTAGGATTTGCCGTTGTTGCCCACCATGCCGAAAAACATGGGATTGTTGGTCTCCATGACACCGATGCCCATCATGGTGCAGACCACCGGGATCTGGTTCCGGTCCGCAAAGAGCTTCACCTTCTGCTCTGCATGTGCCAGATGGACACCGCCGCCGATACACATGATCGGCCGCTTCGCCTCCTCCAGACGCTTGAACATTTTTTTGATCTGTACCTCATTGCCCTGCACAGTAGGCTTATAGGTACGAAGCTTTGCCTCCTCCGGATAACGGAAATCGTTCAGCTCTGCTGTCTGTATATCGATGGGAATGTCAACGAGAACAGGTCCCTTTCGCCCGGAATTGGCAATATAGAAGGCCTCCTTCATGATGCGGGGAATGTCCTTCACATCGCGGACGCCGTAGCTGAATTTCACAAAGCTTTCGCAGGCACCGCAGATGTCAGCCTCCTGGAAGACATCTGAGCCCACCAGGTGACTGTTGACCTGGCCGGTGATCACCACCAGGGGGATACTGTCGGCAAAGGCGGTGGCGATGCCTGTGATAATGTTGGTGGCGCCCGGTCCGCTGGTGACGGCGCAGACGCCCACCTTGCCGCTGACACGGGCATAGCCGTTTGCCGCATGCGCCGCATTCTGCTCCTCACGTACCAGAATGGTCTTAATGTCTGTGTTCAAGATACTGTCAAAAAATGGACAGATGGCCACGCCGGGATACCCGAACACATATTCCGTCTGCTCCTTTTCAAGACATTTAACCAACGCATCCGCACCTGTCATAAACAATTCCTCTTTTCTTTTTCGTGTGGCTTCTATCATACATTAATTTGGGGAATAAAGAAAGGTCCGCCTCTGGGGCGGGCCTTTCCGGTCTTTTAAGCGGCAGCCATTGCCGACTTATTCAATAATCTTGAAGCCGCGGGCAACAAATTCCTCGCGGATACGCTGTACATGGGCAAAATCTCTGGTTTCCATCTGTACCGTCAGATAGCAGTCATTGACATCCATGTCCTCAGAGGTGGTATTGTGATCTACCTTTGTGACATTGGCGCCAAGCTCCGAAATGATGGAGGAAACCTCTGTCAGCTGACCCGGCTTGTCCAGCAGCGCCAGCGTCAGAGAAGCCTTACGGCCGGTCTTGATGAGACCGCGGTTGATGACGCGGGACAGGATGTTCACATCGATGTTTCCGCCGGAAACCACGCAGACCACCTTCTTGCCCTCCACGGGCAGCTTATGGAACATAACCGCTGCCACAGATACCGCACCGGCACCCTCGGAAACCACCTTCTGCTTCTCCATAAGAGAAAGGATCGCTGCGGCTGTCTCGTCTTCTGTCACCGTCACGATGTCATCCACATACTTGCAGACCATATCGTAGGTGACATCACCGGGAGCCTTGACAGCAATGCCGTCAGCAAAGGTGTGGACGGTGTCCAGCGCTGCCAGCTTGTGGTTGTGGAAGGCCTGCTCCATAGAAGGTGCACCGGCGGCCTGTACGCCGTAGACCTTGCACTTCGGATTCAGCTTCTTTACCACAAAGGAAACACCGGAAATCAGTCCGCCGCCGCCGATGGGCACCACAACCGCATCTGCATCCTCCAGCTGATCACAGATCTCCATGCCGATGGTTCCCTGTCCGGCAATGACATCGATGTCGTTGAAGGGATGAATGAAGACTGCGCCGCTTTCCTTCTGATAAGCGACAGAAGCGGCATAGGCGTCATCGTAGACACCGTCGATCATGCGCACCTCTGCACCATAGCCGCGAGTGGCCTCCACTTTGGAAATCGGTGCAATGGCCGGAAGGAAGATCGTGGACTTCGCACCGGCCTTTGCCGCTGCCAATGCCACACCCTGAGCATGGTTTCCTGCAGAGCAGGCCACCACTCCCTTCTTCTTTTCTTCCTCTGTCAGCGTCGAAATCTTGTAGTAGGCGCCTCTTATCTTAAAGGAACCTGTATTCTGCAGATTCTCTGCCTTCAGATACAGGTCACAGCCTGCATCGATTCTCGTAGCATGCACAAGCTCTGTCCGGTTGATCACCGGTTTCAGCACATGGGCAGCCTGGTACACACGATCTAGTGTCAATTCCATGATGTTTTATCTCCTGCTCTTGCTCTTATCTAGCGTTGTCCAGATCCTGAACCTGCTTCCAGCCCATCTTTGCACGAAGATCGCGGCCTGTCTCGGAAGCCAAGGTGTTGGCATGTGCGTTTCTCATAGCATAGAAGCGTGTTCTGCCGGCCTGGTTCTCAAGGATCCAATCCTTAGCGAAGGTACCATCCTGGATATCGGAAAGAACCTGCTTCATGGCCTTCTTAGCTTCCTCGCCGATGATCTTCGGGCCGGCAGTGTAATCGCCGTACTCAGCAGTATCGGAGATGGAATAACGCATGCCCTCGAAGCCGGCATTGAAGATCAGGTCAACGATGAGCTTCATCTCGTGGATACACTCGAAGTAAGCGTTCTCCGGCTTGTAGCCTGCCTCAACCAGAGTATTGAAGCCTGCCTCCATCAGAGCACATACGCCGCCGCAGAGAACTGCCTGCTCACCGAAGAGGTCAGTCTCAGTCTCCTCCTTGAAGGTTGTCTCCAGAAGACCGCCGCGTGCGCCGCCGATTGCTGCTGCATAAGCTTTGGCAACGTCCATGGAATTTCCTGCCGGATCCTGCTCAGCAGCCACCAGACAAGGAACGCCCTTACCGTCTACGTACTGAGAACGAACGGTGTGTCCCGGGCCCTTCGGTGCGATCATGATGACATTTACATCTGCAGGGGGAACGATGCAGTTGAAGTGGATGTTGAAGCCGTGAGCAAAAGCCAGTGTCTGACCTGCTCTCAGGTTCGGAGCAATGTCCTTCTTGTAGAGAGCAGCCTGCTTCTCATCATTGACAAGGATCATGATCAGATCGCACTGCTTAACAGCCTCAGCGGTGGTCAGAACGGTAAAGCCGTCTGCCTTTGCCTTTACGGCACTCTTGGAACCCTCATAGAGGCCGACAACAACATCTACGCCGCTGTCACGAAGATTCATGGCATGGGCATGTCCCTGTGAACCGTAGCCGATTACGGCAACCTTCTTGCCATTCAGAAGATTCAGGTCGCAATCCTTCTCATAATACATAATAGCCATCGTTTTTTCTCCTTTTTGTCCTTGGTCTTATTCAGCAGTTAACCCGGCTACTGAATTTGTGTAGCTATATTTAAAGCTGCCATGCAGCTCTAAACCATATTAAATCGCGTTGGTAAGCTCTACCTTTCTTACATCATAGAGCTTCTCCAGCTGAGACACCACCTGTGTCCGCAGGTATTCGTCTCCGGTGGAGACGATTTCGATTTTGGTCACGCCGGGCACCTCGGTGGGGCCGGCATGAATGGACTCAATATTGTAGCAGCGCTTGGCATAGAGACCCGTAATACGGTTCAGCACACCGAAGCGGTTGTTTACCCATAAATTGATTGTGAACTTGTTCATGCTCCTCCTTACTGACCTCAGCCCTTCAAAATGATATCCTTAATGGACTTTCCGGGCGGGATCATCGGAAGAACCTTTTCATCCATATCAATATGACAGTCTATAACATAGGAACCGGTATCCCCGGTATCTGTCGCCTTCAGAACCTCCTCCAGCTCTTCCAGACTGGATACCGAGTAGCCCTTTGCCCCGAAGGCATCAGCCAGCGCTGCAAAATTCGTCTTCCGGTTCAGTGTTGTCTGGGAATAACGCTCGCCGTAGAAAATGCCCTGCCACTGCCGCACCATACCCAGTACATTGTTGTCCAGGATCACAACGGTAATGGGCAGCTCCTGACTGACCACGGTGCAAAGCTCGTTCAGATTCATGCCGAAGGAGCCCTCTGAGGTAAAGAGCACCGTCCGCTTCCGCCCGGAGCCGATGCAGCCGCCGATGGCAGCGCCCAGGCCGTAGCCCATGGTGCCGAGACCGCCGGAGGTCAGCAGTGTTCTGGGCTTTTCAAAGCGATAATACTGCACTGTCCACATCTGATGCTGTCCCACATCTGTGGCAATCACTGTGCTGTCCTCGGTATATTCACGTACCTTCTCAATGATATTCTTGGGGCAGAATTCTCCGGGCCGCTCCGGCGGGCCCTCCTTCTTGTATTCTTCAATCTGCTTCCGCCAATCCGGATGCTGCTGCTCCTCCAGGTCCTTCAGAAGGTCTGTCAGAATTTCCTTCACATCTCCCTGAACGGACAGATCGGGCTGTACATTCTTTCCGAGCTCTGCCTTATCAATGTCGATATGAATCACCGTGCACTTGCTGGTATACTCATTGATGTCACCCGTGGCTCTGTCGGAAAAACGAACACCAACGGCGATCATCAGATCGCACTCTGACTGGGCCTTGGAGGAGGCGTAAATACCATGCATGCCGCACATGCCCAGATTGTAATCATAGGAATCCGGCAGCACTGTCCGTCCCATCATGCTGAGGCCCACCGGGGCATCCAGTCTTTTGGACAGCTCCAGCAGCTCCTGACCGGCATCCGCTGCCTGCACACCGCCTCCGCAGTAGATAAAGGGGCGCTCTGCCTTTCGAATGGCGTCCAGCACCAGCTCTCTTTTATAGGAAAGCTTCGGCTTATCCGGCATCCGCGGCACCACAGCAATGCCGTACTCACAGGAGCCGATCTGTACGTTCTTCGGGATATCGATGAGAACCGGACCCTTTCTTCCGGTATTGGCAATGAGAAAGGCTTCCTTAATGGTCTGCTCCAGTTCTGTCACATCACGCACCATAAAATTGTGCTTTACCACCGGCTGGGTAATGCCTACGATATCCACCTCCTGGAAGCTGTCGCGTCCCAGGGCGTCCATCGATACATTTCCGGTAATGGCCACGAGGGGTACCGAATCCAGGTTTGCATTGGCAATGCCGGTTACCAGATTGGTGGCACCCGGGCCGCTGGTGGCGATCACCACACCGGTCTTGCCGCTTGCTCTTGCATATCCGTCCGCTGCATGGCAGGCACCCTGCTCATGGGCAGTGATTACATGATTGATGCGATCACTGCATTTATACAGCTCATCGTAGATGTTCAATACAGCGCCGCCGGGATAACCGAAAACGGTATCAACGCCCTGATTGATCAGTTCCTCAATCAGGATTCTGGCTCCATTCAATCTCATCCGTATCCTCCAAGTACAGTTACAACACTCCGCGAAAAAAAATAACCCTGCAGCGCAACGCTGCAAGGTTATCAGACTGATCTGTCGTTATCTACCCTGAAAAGCGCTACGCAAACAAGCATTACTGCCAATGACAATAATGTTAATCAGAATAATAATGACAGATAGTTCAAGACTCATGTACATATTATTCATGGCTTCCTTGCGTACCCCTTTCATTAGGTTATGTGCATTATCCCACTTTTACT
>CAVELT010000126.1:0-2352 GCA_963616545.1 Dysosmobacter segnis
CTGGTCACCGGCTATGTGAGCCTCGGCTCCATGATCGGGGAGAGCTGCTTCTTTCTGCTGATCCTTCTGTTCGGCAGAAGCGGATATCTGCCGGTGACGGGAAATACGTATCTGAGCTGCTGCATTCTGTCCTTCCTGATGGCGGTGCTGTGTATTTATCAGCACAGAAGCAACATTCAGCGCCTGATGAACGGCACGGAGAATAAGTTCGGCAAAAAGAAAAACGCGTGAATTTAAGGCAGGCCTCGGCCTGCCTTTCTTGGAAAAGATAAGGAGAAAAATATGAAGGCTGGCATCATCGGCGCGGGTACCTGGGGAACGGCATTGGCAATCATACTGAATCGCAACGGACATGAGGTCTGCATCTGGTCGAAGTTCGAGGAGGAGCTGACGGCCCTCAGAGAAACCCACCATCATAAAAATCTGCCGGGCGCTGTCATCCCGGATTCCATGCAGTTTTCGAGCGAGCTTCAGAAGGTGGTGGAGGAGAGCGAGCTTCTCGTGATGGCAGTTCCTTCTATATATATTAGGAGCACAGCAGGAGAAATGAAGCCCTATGTTCGTGAGGGACAGATCCTGGTTTCCGTTGCCAAGGGCATCGAGGAGGGAACCATGATGACCATGACGGACATTCTGGAGGAGGTGCTGCCCCAGGCGGATGTGGCGGTGCTGTCGGGTCCCTCCCATGCGGAGGAGGTTTCCCGGCTGATTCCCACCACCATTGTGACCTCTGCCCACTCTGAGGCCACGGCCCGCAAAATTCAGGATGCCTTTATGCAGCCCAGCTTCCGGGTATACATCAATGCGGACATGAAGGGCATTGAGATCGGTGCGGCCCTGAAAAATGTTATTGCTCTCGCAGCGGGCATTGCCGATGGCCTGGGCTACGGAGACAATACAAAGGCTGCCCTCATTACCCGGGGCATTGCGGAGATCACCCGGCTGGGTGTCAAGATGGGCTGCAAGCTGGAAACCTTTGGCGGGCTTTCCGGTATCGGCGATCTGATCGTGACCTGTGCCTCCATGCATTCCCGGAACCGTCGGGCCGGTATTCTCATCGGCGAAGGCAAATCCTATCAGGAGGCTATGCAGGAGGTGGGACAGATCGTGGAGGGCGTTTATGCTGCAAAGGCCGGTCTGGAACTGTCCCGGAAATATGCCGTGTCCATGCCCATCGTGGAGCAGGTGAATGCCGTGCTCTTCGAAAACAAGTCTCCCCGGGAGGCTGTGAATGAGCTGATGCTGCGGGATAAGCGGGCGGAGAGCAGCGGCGTGGCCTACAGCGAGTAAAATAAGCCGGCAAACAGCAGCACAGGCTGCTTATAACCGAAACATGTGTATAGACATAAGAAAAAGTTATACATGAAATACAAAATCCGCCGAAATGTTATCAAATAGATTGACAACAGTGTTTTCACTGCCCTATAATATGGAACAGTTTCAGGACATATCGGTCCTGGCGTTTTAGGAGGAAAATATTATGAAAAAGTTAATCAGCGCAAGCATGGCAGCTGCAATGGTGGTATCTCTTGCAGCCTGCGGTTCTTCATCATCCACAAGCACAGCAACTACTGCAGCAGCAGGCGAGACCGCTGCAGCCGGTGAGGCATCCGCTTCTGAGGAGAAGGACGGCAGCCTTACCTGGAAGATCGGCGGACAGGGACCTCTGACCGGCGGCGCTGCAGTATACGGCACAGCTGTTGTCAACGGTGCTGAGCTGGCCATCAATGAGATCAATGAGGCAGGCGGCATCAACGGCTATCAGGTAGAGTACAAGAAGGCCGATGATGAGCACGATCAGGAGAAGGCCATCAACGCATTTAACTCCCTGAAGGACTGGGGCATGCAGATGCTCATCGGACCGACCACTTCCGCTCCGACCATCGCTGTAGCAACAGAGGCTGCCAATGACAATCTCTTCATGATCTCTCCGTCAGGCTCTGCAGTAGACTGTACCGCTGAGAAGAATGCCTTCCGTGTATGCTTCTCCGACCCGGCACAGGGAACCAAGTCTGCACAGTACATCGGCGAGCACAAGCTGGCTACAAAGATCGGTATCATCTATGATTCTTCCGATGTTTACTCCTCCGGTATCCATGATGCCTTTGTAGAGGAAGCACCGAACCAGGGTCTTGAGGTCGTAGCTGATGAGCAGTTCACAGCTGATTCCAACAAGGACTTCTCTACACAGCTGCAGAAGATGAAGGACGCCGGCGCTGAGCTCGTATTCCTTCCGTTCTACTACACAGAGGCTGCTCTGGTTCTGACGCAGGCCAACACCATGGGCTTCCAGCCGACATTCTTCGGCTGCGACGGCATGGACGGTATCCTGAACGTGGAGAACTTCGACAC
>CAVELT010000126.1:2617-6275 GCA_963616545.1 Dysosmobacter segnis
ATGACCTGGGATGAAGGCGGCGATGTGGATAAGACACCGAAGGCTGTTGTGATCCAGGACGGCGCTTACGTTTCTGCTGAGTAATCAGAAGCCAATCAAATAAAGTGAGCAAAAAGGGTTGCTTGAAAAAGCAGCCCTTTTTCGGCTTTATGGGGCGGTCTGTTGATTTTAAAAATTTTAGGAAGCATGAGGGGTGCAAAGATGATGAGTTTCATTTCATACTTGCTGAGCGGTGTCAGTCTCGGTTCGGTATATGCGATTATCGCGCTGGGCTACACAATGGTATACGGTATTGCCAAGATGCTGAATTTCGCACACGGCGATATTCTGATGGTGGGCGGCTATGCGGCATTCATTGCCTTCAACAGCCTGGGTCTGCCGATTCCTCTTGCTGTCCTGGTATCCGTGGTTGTCTGCACGGCACTGGGCATGCTGATCGAGCGGGTGGCCTACAAGCCCCTTCGTCAGGCCAATTCCCTGTCGGTACTCATCACCGCCATTGGTGTTTCCTATCTTCTTCAGAATCTGGCACTGCTTCTGTTTACGGCAAACCCCAAGAGCTTCAGCTCCTTTGTGCCGCTGCAGCCGCTGCATCTGGCCGGCGGTGCGCTGACCATTTCCGGTGAGACCATTGTGACCATCATTACCTGCATCATCATCGTGCTGGCACTTCTGGCCTTCATCAACAAAACCAAGATGGGACAGGCTATGCTGGCGGTTTCCGAGGATAAGGGTGCGGCGACGCTGATGGGCGTGAATGTCAACAGCACCATTGCCCTGACCTTCGCCATCGGTTCGGCGCTGGCCGCCATTGCCGGCGTGCTGCTGTGCTCGGCCTATCCGACATTGACCCCCACCACCGGTGCCATGCCCGGCATCAAGGCCTTCGTGGCGGCCGTGCTCGGCGGTATCGGCTCCATTCCGGGTGCCTTCATCGGCGGCATCATCCTGGGCGTACTGGAGAATCTTTCGAAGGCATACATTTCCTCGAAGCTTTCGGATGCCATCGTATTCTCCGTGCTGATCATCGTTCTTCTGGTGAAGCCGACAGGAATCCTGGGCAAGAAGATTATGGAGAAAGTGTGAGGCCTTATGAGTAAAACAAAGAAAGAAATGAATATGTCATCTGCAAAGGCCAGAGAGCTGCGGTCCAATGCCATTACCTTCGGCATGATCATCATCGCCTATGCTGTGGTGGAGATCCTGCTGCAGACGGGCAATGTAAACTCGCTGATGAAGGGCCTTCTGGTTCCGCTCTGTACCTATTCCATTATGGCAGTGAGCCTGAATCTGGTGGTGGGTATTTCCGGCGAGCTCTCTCTGGGACACGCAGGCTTTATGTGTCTGGGCGCGTTTTCTTCGGCCACCTGGTCCATGCTTATGAAGGGCAGCGGCATGCCGGAGCTGCTCAGCTTCATCATCGCAATTCTCATCGGTGCAGTCACTGCTGCGGTTTTCGGCTTCCTCATCGGCATTCCGGTGCTGCGCCTGAAGGGCGACTATCTGGCCATTGTGACCCTGGCCTTCGGCGAGATCATCAAGAACATCATTAACGCTCTGTACTTCGGCGTGGATTCCAACGGTCCGCATTTCTCCCTGAAGGACAGCACCTCTCTGGGCATGGAGAAGAGCGGTACCATCATCATCAAGGGCGCGCAGGGCATCACCGGCGCACCGAAGATGTCCACCTTTACCATCGGTGTGATCATTCTGCTGATCTCTCTTTTCATTGTCCTGAACCTGATGCATTCCAGAACCGGACGTGCCATCATGGCCATTCGTGACAACCGCATTGCAGCAGAGTCCATCGGTCTGAACCCCACACGCTTCAAGCTGCTGGCCTTTACCATTTCGGCAGCCATTGCCGGTGTCGGCGGCGTGCTCTATGCCCATAACCTGAGCTCCCTGCAGGCCCTGCCGAAGAACTTCGGCTATAACCAGTCCATCATGATCCTGGTGTTCGTGGTGCTGGGCGGTATCGGCAATATGCGCGGCTCTGTGATCGCTGCTGTGGTACTGACCCTTTTGCCGGAGATGCTGCGTTCTCTCAATGACTATCGTATGTTGATCTACGCCGTTTTCCTGATCCTGATGATGCTGTTCACCTCTGCACCCAGCTGGATCCAGATGCGGGAGCGCGTTCTGCAGCATTTCCGGAAGGCAGACAAAAACAACGGAAAGGAGCAGAACTGATATGGCACTCTTGGACGTCAATACTCTCGGCATCAATTTCGGCGGTCTGAAGGCCGTGGACAACTTTAATGTACAGATCGAGAAGAATGAGCTCTACGGTCTGATCGGTCCCAACGGCGCCGGAAAGACCACGGTATTCAACCTTCTTACCGGCGTGTACCAGCCCACCACGGGAAAGATCATTCTGGACAATGACGACATTACCGGACTTCCCTGTGTGGAAATCAACAAGCGCGGCATTGCCAGAACCTTCCAGAACATCCGCCTCTTCGGGCAGCTCTCGGTTCTGGATAATGTAAAGGCCGGTCTTCATAACCATCATGTCTACTCCACACTGGACGGCATCCTGCGGACACCGAAGTTCCGCAAGGTGGAGAAGGAGATGGATGAGCGGGCCATGGAGCTTCTGAAGGTTTTCGGACTGGATGTGTTTGCGGACTACAAGGCCTCCAACCTTCCCTACGGCCAGCAGAGAAAGCTGGAGATTGCCCGGGCACTGGCCACAGATCCGAAGCTGCTGCTTCTGGATGAGCCGGCAGCCGGCATGAACCCCAACGAGACCGAGGAGCTCATGAATACCATCCGCTTTGTCCGGGATCACTTTGATATGACCATCCTGCTCATCGAGCATGATATGAAGCTGGTGTCCGGCATCTGCGACCGCCTGACGGTGCTGAATTTCGGTCAGGTGCTGAAGCAGGGTCCTACGGCAGAGGTGCTGCATGATCCGGCGGTCATCAAGGCCTATCTCGGTGATTAAGGAGGATGAGATGAGTACAATTTTGGATGTACAGGATTTGAATGTATATTACGGTGTCATTCAGGCACTGAAGGGCATCTCCTTCCATGTGGAAAAGGGTGAGATCGTGACCCTGATCGGTGCCAACGGCGCCGGAAAGACCACCACGCTGCAGACCATCACCGGTCTGATTCCGGCCCGCTCCGGCCATGTTTTCTACGGCGGGAAGGAAATCACCCATGTGCCGGGGCATGCTCTGGTAAAGCAGGGACTCGCCCATGTACCGGAGGGACGCCGCGTCTTTGCGCAGCTGAGCGTATATCAGAACCTGATGCTGGGCGCCTTCACCCGCAGCGACAAGGCGGAGATTGAGGAAAGCATCAAGATGGTTTATCATCATTTCCCCCGTCTGGAGGAGAGAAAGAACCAGCTGGCCGGTACACTGTCCGGCGGTGAGCAGCAGATGCTGGCCATGGGCCGGGCACTCATGTCCAAGCCGGATATGATTGTCATGGATGAGCCTTCCATGGGTCTATCTCCGATCTACGTGAATGAAATTTTTGATATCATCAACAAAATCCATGAGACCGGTGTGACGGTGCTGCTGGTGGAGCAGAACGCCAACAAGGCGCTGGCCATCGCAGACCGTGCCTATGTGCTGGAGACCGGCAAGATCACCATCGAGGGCAAGGCAAGCGACCTGGCCAACGATCCGAAGGTGAAGGC
>CAVELT010000127.1:0-6209 GCA_963616545.1 Dysosmobacter segnis
CGAGGTTTAAGAGAAGGATTGACGAATCGAAAAGAAACAGGTAAATTGAAAAGAGAGGTGCGGCTTTCGTGCCTCTCTTTTCGTATTTTGCCGATGCTTTTTTATGACCGGGGGAAGTTATTTATGTCCAAGTCTTTATCTCATAATCTGCCGCGAATCATGCTGGCTGCGATGCACAGCGGCGCCGGAAAAACCACCGTTACCTGCGGCCTGCTGGCGGCCCTCCGGAAGCGGATACCGGGGATCCGTTCCTTCAAGTGCGGCCCCGACTACATTGACCCGATGTTTCATCGGGAGGTGCTGGGCATTCCCGGCGGTAACCTCGACAGCTATTTCACCCAGCCGGAGCGCTTACGGCGCATTCTCTGTCAGAATCCGTCAGAGCTTACGGTGTTAGAGGGTGTCATGGGCTATTATGACGGTCTGGGCGGCATCAGCAGCGAAGCCAGCTCCTATGAAATTGCCAAAATCACGAATACGCCCGTGCTGCTGATTGCGGATGCCCGGGGGGTCAGTGTTTCCCTCTGCGCCGAGATCCGCGGCATGCAGAATTATGGGGACGAGAACGGCAGTCAGATCGAAGGCATTATCCTGAATCGCGTGTCCCCGATGTTTTACCCGCGGCTCAGGAAGCTTGTGGAGGAAAACTGCGGCATTCCGGTCCTCGGATATCTTCCGGAGGATCCTTCCCTGCAGCTTCCCTCCCGGCACCTCGGTCTGGTGAAGCCGGAGGAGCTGCCGGATTTTCAGCAGTGGACGGAACGGGTCGCAGCTGCCACAGAGCTGCATTTTGATCTGGATCGGATTCTTGCCGTTGCCGGGGCAGCAGGAGATCCCGGCGAGACAGAGGCGCTGCCGCCAGAAGCCATAAGTACAGCAAATGGCGCGAAGTCGCCTGTGAAAAAGCTGAAGCTGGCCGTGGCAGAGGATGCGGCCTTCCAGTTTGAATACAGCGAAAACCGTGCCCTGTTGGAGCGTCTTGGCGCAGAGCTTGTCGGCTTCAGTCCGCTGAAGGATGCCTGTCTGCCGGCGGATGCAGACGGCCTGATTCTCAGCGGCGGCTATCCGGAAAACTACGCGCAGTCTCTGGAGGATAATGTCTCCATGCGCGAGAGCATTTGCCGCGCTGTACAGAACGGCTTGCCCACCATTGCGGAGTGCGGCGGCTTCCTGTACCTGTCCGCAGCTCTGGACGGTCATACGATGTGCGGCATCTTCCCCGGGCATGCCGAAAAGCAGAAGAGGCTCACACGCTTCGGCTATCTGGAGGCCTGTTTTCCTGTCGGCGGGCTTTTCGGTCCGGCCGGAACCTGTCTGCGGGGCCATGAGTTTCATTACTATGACACGGAGGCCAACGGTGAAGACGCAATGATCACAAAGCCCAGATCCGACCGCCGTTACCGGACCGCATACTATTCTGAAACGCTCTATGCCGGCTTCCCGCATTTTTATCTCGAATCCAATCCGGATGCAGCCGAGGCATTTCTCGCAGCCTGCCGGCGCTTCCGTGATGCCCGGGAGGCAAAGCAGCACTGGGACCGGATCGCAAAGCCCCTGGATTCTCTCGGGAAACTGGAAAATGTGGTGACGCGGCTCTGTGCCTTACAGGGAAATGTCTTCAGCCCGACATTGTCTAAGCGCGGTCTTCTGATTTTTGCGGCAGATCACGGCGTGCTGGCCGAGCATGTCAGCCAGACAGATGCAATGGTCAGCCGCATTGTGGCAGAGGAGCTGGCAATGGGCCGGGGCGTCACCAGCCGCCTGGCCCAGCGCGCCGAAGCGGATGTGTTTGTGGCAGATGTGGGGCTGCTGCCGAAAAAGAACGAAAGCGCGGCGCATATCCCTGCTTCACTAAGTCATTCCGGAAACACGGATGCTGTGCTTTCATCAAAACAGCTGCGGCCCGGCACGCTGCTGCCTCTCGCTGTCGCGCAGGGCAGCCGGAATCTCGCAAAGGAGGCCGCCATGACACTGTCAGAGACCCGGCAGGCCATGGACATCGGAAGGGATATGGTGAAGGCGCTGAAGCAGCAGGGCTATCAGATTCTCGGCACCGGTGAGATGGGCATCGGCAATACCACGGCTGCCACAGCACTTTTCCTGGGGCTGCTTTTGCAGCGCTGCATTCCGGAAAGCTGGTGCAGCAAAGTACAGGATATTGTATACACAGAGGCAATGAAGGCAGACCTGCAGGATGAAAACACATATCAGCACTGTCTGGATGCTTTGCTGCAGCATTTTGTGGGGCGCGGTGCCGGCCTCAGTGATGAAGGGCTGGAATGCAAGCGTTCCGCCGTTCGTCAGGGGCTTCTGCGTGTCCGTGAGGGAAATGTCGGCGGCGCCATGGTTTTGCTGTCGGAGCTCGGCGGCTATGAGATCGCCGCACTGACAGGGGCTTTTCTCGGCGCGGCAGAAGAGAATCTGCCGATTCTTGTGGACGGTGCCATTTCCGCCGTGGCGGCGCTGGCAGCCTGCTGTCTCGACCGCCGGGTACGGAATGTATTGATTTCTTCTCACCTGCCCCGGGAAGCAGTGGGGAAAACTGCACTGGCACTGCTGTCTCTGTCGCCGATCCTGGACGGGGATCTCGCGCTGGGAGAGGGCAGCGGCACGATGCTTCTGCTGCCGCTCCTCGATATGGCACTGCTCATCTACCGGGAAATGGGCAGCTTTCAGGACATTCGGGTTCCGCAGTATGAGCGCTTTGTGTAAGGCGTCTCTCTATATTCTTTTCCGTCCGGCTGTGCTATAATGATCTTTGTATGCAACGATTCCCGGACAACATGCCGCGGAATCCATTTAGGAGGTATTATGGAAGCGAAGGACGCAAAAAAGAAGATCATTCTTACCGGTGACAGACCTACGGGCAAGCTGCACCTCGGCCACTATGTGGGCTCTCTGAAGCGCAGAGTGGAGCTGCAGAATTCCGGAAAATTCGATGAGATCAATATACTTGTGGCAGATGACCAGGCACTGACGGACAACTGGGACAATCCCAAGAAGATCCGTGACAACATCATCGAGGTAACGCTGGATTATCTTTCTGTGGGCATTGACCCCGACAAATCCAATATCTGCATTCAGAGTGCCATTCCGGCCCTCCATGCGCTGACCTTTTATTATATGAACCTGGTGACAACCCAGCGCCTTTCCCGGAATCCCACGGTGAAGAGCGAAATGAAGCTCCGGGGCTTTAACGGCAGCGACAGCGAGAACGACAATGAAGCCGGACTGCCCGCAGGCTTCTTCACCTACCCGGTTTCTCAGGCCGCCGACATTACCGCCTTCAAGGCCACGACGGTACCGGCAGGTGAGGACCAGATGCCCATGGTGGAGCAGACCCGTGAAATTGCCCATCGCTTCAACCAGACCTATAACTGCGATGTGCTGGTGGAGCCGGACATTCTGATTCCGGAAAATGCTTCCCAGCGCCGTCTGCCGGGTACAGACGGCAAGGCGAAGATGTCCAAGTCTCTAGGCAACTGCATTTATCTTTCCGATGACGCAAAGACCGTAAAGACCAAGATCATGGGCATGTATACGGATCCCACGCATATCAATATTGCCGATCCGGGCCATGTGGAGGGCAATATGGTATTCACGTATCTGGATGCCTTTTCCAGAGAGGATCAGTTTGCCGAATATCTGCCGGAATACCGGAACCTGGATGAAATGAAGGAGCATTACATGCGGGGCGGTCTCGGTGACGTGAAGTGCAAGAAATTCCTGCTGAAGGTTATGGAGGAGCTGCTGACACCCATCCGTGAGGAACGGGCACGCTGGGCCGCCGACATTTCCCAGGTATACGATATCCTGAAGGCAGGCACGGAGCATGCGGTGAAGGAAACCAATGCCACACTGTCTGAGGTGCGTGAGGCAATGCGGATCAATTACTTCGATGACCGTTCTATTATTGCGGACTGGGATGCATGGGTACATGGAAATCACGGGGCCTGAGAGGCTCGGAGCTTGAGGGACTCATCAATCAGACCATAGAGGCCTATCGAGACAAGAAGCTGGCGCTGATCCAGAAGATTCCGACGCCCATTACGCCCATCGACATGAATAAGGAGCACAGCCAGATCACGCTGGCCTACTTCGAGAAGAAGTCCACGGTGGACTACATCGGTGTGGTGCAGGGCATTCCGGTCTGCTTCGATGCCAAGGAATCCCGTCAGGACATCTGGCCGCTCAAAAACCTGCATCCCCATCAGGTGCGTTTTATGCAGGATTTCGAGGCGCAGGGAGGCATCAGCTTCATTGTCCTGTCCTTTACCTCCCGGAATGAGACCTACTATGTTCCCTTCCGGGATATTCTGTTTTTCTGGAAGCGAATGGAGGACGGCGGAAAGAAGAGCTTCAATTATACGGAGCTGGATCACAGCTATCAGATCCGCAGCCACAGGGAAATGCTGATTCATTTCCTGGAACCGCTGCAGAAGGATCTTGCCCGGCGTGATGCCGAAGGAGATGAAACATGAACATTATTGTCGTAGGATGCGGCAAGGTAGGACTGACCCTGGCGGATCAGCTGAATCATGAGGGACACAACATTACCATCATCGACAGCAATGAAAAGGTGCTGCGGCATGCGGTGGAAACCTTGGATGTGATGGGTATTCAGGGAAACGGCGCCATGCTGCGCACCCAGAGTGAGGCAGGGGTCAAGGATGCAGATGTGCTGATCGCTACCACGGACTCTGATGAAATCAATATGCTGTGCTGCCTGATTGCCAAGAAGGAGGGCAACTGCGCCACCATTGCCCGTATCCGGGATCCCCAGTATACGGATGAGGTGGTATATCTTCGGGACGAGCTGAACCTGGCGATGGTGATCAATCCGGAGATGGCAGCAGCCAAGGAGGTGGAGCGGCTTCTGCGTTTCCCTTCCGCCATGAAGATCGACAGCTTCTCCCGGGGACGGCTGGATCTGATCCGCACCAGAATCCCGGAAAAGAGCCGTCTCTGCGGTCTGAAGCTGTACGAGCTGCCGAAGATCTGTCACGTGGATGTCCTGATCTGTACCATACAGAGGGCAGGAGAGGTCATGATTCCTGCCGGTAATGATGAGATCCGGGCAGGAGACGAGATCAGCTTCATCGCCAAGCCGGATCAGGTCATTCAGTTCTTTTCCAATGTCGGCATTGACTATACACCGATCAAGAGCTGCATGATTGTGGGCGGCGGCAAGGTAAGCTATTATATCGCCAAATACATTCAGGAAACAAAGCTGAACATCAAGCTGAAGATCATTGAGCTGAACAGAGACCGCTGTGAATATCTGGCCTCCGAATTTCCGAACGTCACCATTATCAACGGGGACGGTGCCGACCAGCAGCTTCTGAAGCGGGAGGGTATTGAGAACATCGATGCCTTCTGTTCCCTGACCGGCTTCGATGAGGAGAATATCATGCTTTCTCTCTATGCGGGAAAGCTTTCCAAAGCGCGCCTGGTAACCAAGATCAACCGCATTGCCTTTGAGGATGTGACCAACGACATGAATCTGGGCTCTGTGGTCTATCCGAAGCAGATCGTGGCCGATCTGATCGTGCAGTATGTGCGTGCCCTCAAGAATTCGGAGGGCTCTAATGTAGAGACCCTCTACAAGATTGCAGACGGCCGTGCAGAGGCCCTGGAATTCAAGGTGGGAGATGATCCGGAGCTCATCAACAAAACCTTTGCGGAAATGAAGCTGAAGAAGCACGTGCTGGTGGGCGCCATCATTCGAGAGCATCGGATCATTACGCCTCGAGGCAGTGATTTTCTGCTTCCCGGTGATCGGGTAATCATTGTGACCACAAATACCGGATTTAATGACCTGAACGATATTCTGGCCTGAGGAGTAAGCATATGAATTTCAGTATGATTGTATATGTACTGGCCTGGGTACTGCAGATTGAGGGTCTTTCCATGATTTTTCCCCTGATCTGTGCCTTGATTTACCGGGAGCCGACCGCGCTGACGCTGTTTCTGGTGGGCGGCGTCTCCTGGATGGCGGGCAAGCTTCTGAGTCTGCGAAAGCCGAAGAAGATTGCCTTTTATGCCCGGGAGGGCTTCGTAGCGGTGGCCGGCTGCTGGCTGGTGCTCTCTGTGGTAGGTGCACTGCCGTTCTGTCTGTCCGGCCGGATTCCCAGCTTTGTGGACGCCCTTTTTGAAATCGTTTCGGGCTTTACCACAACGGGTTCCTCCATTCTGTCCGATGTGGAGGC
>CAVELT010000128.1:0-6194 GCA_963616545.1 Dysosmobacter segnis
AGCTTGATGGTCTGCGCATTGAGGAATGCAATCTCGGGATGAGAGTTAGAGAGTGCATCAGAGCACAGTTCCTTTGCATACTTCTGCTGAAGCAGATTGGTGAATGTCTCGGCATAGCTATAAACTGCCATTTTTTACCTCCTTAGAGTCCGAACGCCTTCTTTAAAGCGTCCTCGTTGTTCTGCTGTTGGCTGCCATTGCCTCCAGCTCCTACTTGTACAAATCCGGCATTGGCTGCATTGCTCGGTTTCAGCGCCGGTACATCCTCGAGCACTTTATTGATGGCATTCTTGACGTTCTCATCGTTGAGCTTTCCGTCTGCTCCCATCGCATTGGATAGATCGGCCATCTTCAAGATGTACGGCACGGTCTTCGGATCAATGCCGAGCTCCACCGCTGCGAGTGTTGCCGCCGTCTTAATCTCGGCCTGCTGCGCTCCCAGCTTCGCCTGTGCAAGCTCTTGCTGCATTGCTCCAACGTTCGGCTGATTCTTCTGTTTCTCTGCCTTGAAGGCCGCCATGGCCTGCTCGGCTTCCTGTTGGGAAAGTCCCTGCTGCTTGAAGTAGCCTTTCAGTGCTGCATCTTCTGCCGCCGATGTTCTGCCGGTGATCAGCTGTGCCAGCTTGTCATAGTCGAAAGCTGCCTGCTGTCCGCCGTTCTGGCTCTGATTCAGATCCTGATTCTGAACCTCCTGCTGCTGTCCGCCGTTCTGGTTTTCTGCCATCTTTTTACCTCCTGTTTTACGTGTGTCTCACATGATAGAATCCCTGTTGTTATCCCGGTGTCTCCGCGTAGTTTAATGCCTTCGGGCATACAAAAAGCACACCAGGCGAACGGTGTGCTTGATTTCAATGAAAATGGGTATAAAAACACCACCGGCCTACTGACTGGTGGTGTTAAATACGTCCTTCTTTTTTCAACTTTTCGATTTCTTTTGGAGATAATTTCCTGAATTTCACTGGCTCCTCACGCAGCATTTTTTCTCTTTCCTTTAATGCCGCCTCATATCCTTTGTCTCTCATCTCAAATCACCTCCAATTCAATTTCATTCCCTTTTCTTGAAATTACTCTGTAAATACAGTCTTTGTCAAGGAGCAATTCCCTTTGAGTATCAAAATGGCTCAGTTTTTCTATATAAGCCGCCTTGCTACCTTTCTTAACATAAATTGAAATCTTGTATTTGGCGCCGAATGCCTTTGATGCAATAACCGATGTGCTATAAAACTGTCCCGGGCTCACTATATCTCCCGCAAGTGCTCCGGGCAACGGATCTGCGTCAACGCCTCTAAACGCCATCACGTCATGCTTTAACGTGCTCTTTTTTAGCGCTCCAGAGATTATATTCGCGTATTTCCGCGAGCTTTTATTCTCCGGTAAATCCCCGCGTAGCATCGCATTCAAACGCTCGTAAAAGCGATTCGGTTTCTTATCGCCGGGATTATATGTATATTTCCTAATTGCATATTTTTCTTCTTTGGAAAGCTCTTGAATCCATCCTTCTGATTCTTTTCTCAGGACATCAACCACCCGCTCTTGCGGTGTTGCTCTAAAGTTGGCGAGCGGTCTCTTTGTATCTGCGTACTCCCGCGCATCCATGCCGCCGGTTTTAAACTTGGCGTGCTTCCAGGCTTTCGCTTTCCGGCTATACAGCGCTTTGTTTCCATCGTCTAGCGCGTTCTCGCTCAGTCTGGTGTACTTCTCCTCCTGACGCTCTGCATACTGCTGCCGGGATTCTTCCTTGCTGTTCTTCTCGACAGCCTCCAGTTCCTCCTTTGTCCATGAACCGTCTGCCGTTGTGATACCAGGGAAATAGGTGGTATGGCTGTCTTTGCATCGGGGATGATAAAGGCCTGCTTTGATGGCTGTGGACATCAGCGGATATTTACCATCTTTCCGGCTGCCGCCGCTCCATACATCGTCAATCAGGATCTTCCCCACGAAGGGCAGACACTTCGGACACGGGTTCCCGCGCTTCGCCATGATGACAAGATGCTCGCCCCATTCCTGGCGCTTTGTGCCCTCGCCCTGAAGATAGGCCCGCTTGCTTGCCGTCTTGATGGCCATGTCAGCATAATCCGATAACGTGTGTCTGCTGCCGTTGGCGTACTGCACGCAGTTGAGCCCGGCGCTCAGCATGTCCTTGGTGGCCATGTCCACAGCCTGCTCATAAGTCCCCGCGCCGGTGTTCGCATATACCTGCGCGTTGAATATGATCTTCCGGTATTGGTCGTTGGACATTCGGAGTACCGCCGTTTCTGCCTTCTGCATGTCGTCGGTGGTGGCTTTGACCAGAGCATTGAGCTTTCGTTCATTCGTCCGGAAGAACTCTCCGCTAATCCCCTTGGCTGTCCTCTCGTAGCCTGTGAAGCCGTTTTGAATGGCCCTCAGGATTGATTCCTCTTGCTCCATCATGCCTTGCTCGTTGGTGGCTCTCAAAAGCTCCTCAAGCCGTCCGTTCAACACCTCGAAGCGCTCTCCAAAGCGCTTCTTATTGGCCTTTCTGTAGATTTCCAGTGCCTTCAGTTGCTCGGCTTGCCATTGGCTCCACTGTATGCCCTCATCGGTTTCCTCAGCCCGGTGCCGCTTCATGTTGCGGATCATGCTGCTGATTAGCTGGGTCTCAATGGCCGCGAAGGCTTTTGCCAGGCTGTAACTGGTATTAGCCATTCGCGTACACCTTAAAGCCCTGCTGTGAGAATGTCCGCTTCAACCGCTTCAGTTGTGTTGTGCTCTCACATCGATCACAGCGAAGCTCTGCATAGTCATCCTTTTCCAGGGCATACACGCCATGCGGTACCTGTTCACTTGCTATCTGCAGCAGCCCCTTCATCTCTTGGCGGCTCATCCTGTAGATTCGATTCATCACTTTGACTTTCACCGCCATCATCTCCTTCCTGTGTTTCTACAGAAAAAGGCCCGGCGTCCATTGATAGTGCCGGTTCCTCTGTTTCTGCGATTCCCTGCTCTGACATCAAGCGCTGAACCTCTTCGGCCTTCCATTCTTCGTCTCTGGTGTCGCCGTACAGCTCGTCAACGCATGCCTGTATCGACATGATGCCGCCGGTTTTGCCCTTAGCTACTGTCTCAACCTGGGACTCAAACGACGGGTTTGCATACTCACCGAACGGAATGCTTACATCAATTTCTTCGATGCTTTCCTTCCGCATGGTATGCAGCGCGTTGATGCTCTGCTTCACCAGCTCCGGTATCTGCGCCTCAATGGCGTCAACGATAGACTGGCGCGTGTAAAGCGTTGTCTTCTCCTTCTCTCGCTGTGCTTCTGCATTGTCCAACTTCTTGGTATCAATACCGAGCGTTGACGGGCTGATGATGCCCTGCAGGCAAAGATCCAATGCTGTGATGTAGGAAGCTGTATAGCTGTCGTGAGGGATGCTTGGCTGCTCCGTCACGATAGTGTTCTTGCCATCTTCGGCCATGTTGGTGTCACCGGCAATAAACCGGTTGTCAAAAGCATTCGGCTTCATCAGCGTGCCGGTGCGCGGGTCTCTCGGGATGAACGATTCCGGGATGTATGTCTTAGCGCGGCCTGCTCGGAGTGCATCCATCCACTGTGACCATGTCTCATCCAGTGCGTCGAAGCTGTCCAGCTTGCCATCGAAGATGCTGCCGCCGCGGCCTTCGTACTTTGAGGCGGGAAAGATTTGAAACGGAACAGCCAGGAACAGGCTCTCGTCAAATGCCCAGTCGCTCAAATGCTGCGTCTCCGGACATGTCTTGAAATCAATTTCCTGCTCGCCTTTGTAGAGCTGATTCCGAATGTATCCACGCCCATAGTGCTCATGCAGCACCATGCCCTTCGGCAGCGGAGTCTTGAAAATGATTTCCTTGAGCCGTCCGTATTTCCGAATGATCTCGATCCGCTCGCCCGGCACCCATTCGATGATCGGATACTCTGACTCTGTGGTGTCGATCACAATCTTAAAAGCGCCGTCGCCGACTACCAAAGTATCCTGCAGGGCCTTGTCCATCAGGCGGCTGAAATCATTGTCCTTTTCGATCTCTTCCCAGAGCTGTGCTTGTGTGTCTGAGTTGAATTCAAAAGCATTCATGTCCGTCAGTGTGACCGCGCTCAGTGTCCGCACGATAAGCCGCGGGAGGCCGGTGTGGATCTTCCGCATCTCCATGCCCGGCGTGCTCTCCGATGCCCAGAACTTATAGCGGTCCGCGAACTCCTGCATTTGCTTGTACATCTGGATCAGCTCGTTGCCGTCACCTCTGTACCATATCCTGTTGCGGATGGCTGCCAGCTCGAAGTCTGTCATCTCTTGGATCATGATGTTGTATGCCGTTGATGGCGTGATCTGCAGCCATGACCGCACGCTTTTCTTTATCTTGTCGCTCATGTTATCAATCCATTTCATCGTAGTTTCCTATTTTCTTCCGGTACGGTATCCATGCGTACTGACCAGAGTTGATGGTGTGGTCGTTCCGGTCTTCCGGGATGTTCTTTCCTTCCTGCCAGCTGTATTTCTCAAGCTCTGCGATATGCTCCGGGCAGATTTCCGAGACCAGATACCGCCCTTGCTGAATCCATCCGAGCTGTAAGTTGATTCTGTCGATGATCTCAACTTTCTTGTAAGCATTCCAGAAATTATAAAGGCAGCCATGCACGCGCTTGTATTTCTTGAGCTCCGTGATGGTTGCCTGGTCAGCAGAATCTATATAGACGTCTCTCGCAAAGCCCCAGCTTCTCCGGCAGCCTTCCAAGAAGTCTATAAACCGGACTGCTGTATCAGACGGGGCCAACGGGGTATCGAGGTCTCTGTTGTTGTATACCTGTTCCTGCAGCATGACGAGCGTACCATCTTCTGTGATGCCCTCGAATGTCATTGCAATGGTGTCGGAGGATTCCGAAGAGTACGCCGTATCAAGTCCGGCTGTGAAGATCGCAAACTTCATGCTGCCGTCTTTCATCCGCTTCCGAATCTCGGGAACAGTGATAACGTGCTTCTTCCTCTCGAAGTTGGGGAAGATCAGGCCGGTTGCCTTTCCTCTGAGCCCTTCAATCTTGTTCTTCCAGATCTTTGTACCCTTCGGTGTGTTCCTGATGATCCTGTCCCGCTTCTCATCGGGAAGCCCTGCGTTATCCTTGAACGAGAAGAACCAGTGAACCCATCCATCTTTAGGCTCTTCGCAAAGCTCTTCCCTGATCTCCTGCGGGGTTTCCTTCTCCCACTCCGGGAGCGGTCTAGAGCAATTGACATACTCTTTGTATACGTCAAGCGCCGGATCATCCGGGTTTAGTGTTGCCATCAGGTAATCGCAACGCATGGCGGACTCTCGAACAAAGTCAATGTCTGCCGTGTTGATCTCGTCGATGTATAGGCATCCGTACTGGCCGCCGAGCGCGTCCTTCCATTTCCGCTTGTTGCCGTAGCCGACCACGAAAACGATCTTGTCACCGCCCGCGGTATGGAACAGGATGTGCGGCATCTTGTATTCGCTGGAGCCGCTGCCCTTGTACTCCACCAGTATCCCGAAATCATCCAGGATGCCGAGGTCTTTGTTTATGATGTTTTTCTCTGCCGCTCCGGTGTCATCCGCCGCCAGAATATGCAGCTTCTTCGGGCTTTGCGCGACCTTCAGCATAAACTTGAAGAGGCCCACAGTGGTCTTTCCTGCCGCCGTGGTGCTAGCCTTCCAAGAATTCAGCCGGTGCGTTGCACCTCAAGAAAGCCTTGTACTTTTCTGACAAAATCAGTCTTTCTGAACTCATTGGAATCAATCACCCCCTCGCATTTGCCGGATCAAGTCGTCAAGCTTGGTCTTCTCTGTGTCCAGCGTGCCATCAACCTGTACTTTGTCTTCTGGCTTGTATCCGGCACGATCCAGAAGATCCTTTGCAGCCTGCAGCCGCACGCTCCCGCTCTCCGCGTTCTGTGCGAGGTCGATGATCGCATTCAAGGCCATGCCTGCATAATCCCCGAACCTAAGCCGCATTTGCCTGTCGAGCTCAGCCGCAAACTCCGGATTCTTCTTCCAGTTCGTTATCGTGTCTTCGTCAACATTCAATTTCTTTGCTATCTCGTACCGTTTCAGTCCGCCCTGCACCATCAGTTCGATGCAAAGCCCCCATTTCTCTTTTGCCATTGCACAGCCTCCTTTCTTCGCCCATTCCGTCAGTTCCTTTTCTTGCACACAAAAAGCGCCCGGCATAAAGCCAAGCGCCTTTT
>CAVELT010000129.1:0-6171 GCA_963616545.1 Dysosmobacter segnis
GTCAGCTGGTGCGTCGGGCATCTGGTGGAGCTGGCCGAGCCGGAGGAATACGACGACCGCTACAGCAAATGGGAGTATGCAGATCTTCCGATTCTCCCCTCTGACTGGAAATACCGCGTGTCACCGGGGACGAAGAAGCAGTTTGAGATCCTGAAGAAGCTGATGGCCCGCAAGGATGTGACCGGACTCATCAACTGCTGTGACGCAGGACGTGAGGGCGAGCTGATCTTCCGCCTGGTCTATCAGCAGTGCGGCTGCAGAAAGCCGACGGAGCGCCTCTGGATCTCATCCATGGAGGACAGCGCCATCCGCGAGGGCTTTGCAAGACTCAGGCCCGGAACTGAATATGATTCTCTTTATGAGGCAGCCCTTTGTCGGGAGCGTGCAGACTGGATCGTCGGCATCAACGCTACCCGGCTTTTTTCATGCCTTTACCGCCATACGCTGAATGTCGGCCGTGTGATGACACCGACGCTGGCCATGGTGGTGATGCGCGAGGCAGCCATCCGCGGCTTCAGGCCGGAGCCGTTTTACACGGTGCAGCTGGTGACAGCAGATCTGGAGGCAGGTGGTGAACGAATGAAGGAGCAGAATCAGGCAGCAGAGCTTGCCGAGAAATGCCGCGCGGCAGGAACAATCAGAATCACAGCAGTTACAAGGAAGGAAAAACATGAGCAGCCCCCTCTTCCCTACGACCTGACGAGCCTGCAGCGGGACGCCAACCGCATGCTGGGCTTTACCGCGCAGCAGACGCTGGATTACACACAGTCCCTCTATGAGAAGAAGCTGGTGACCTATCCGAGAACGGACAGCAGATACCTCACCGAGGATATGGCCGATACGCTGCCGGGCCTTGTGAGCAGGATCCGGACAGAAACCGGCCTTTTCAATGAGAGGACGATTCCTGTCAATTCTCAGCAGATCGTAAACAACAAAAAGGTCAGCGACCATCATGCCATCATTCCGACAGGCAGCATTCAAAAGCAGCTGATTGAGGAGCTCCCCTCCGGTGAGGCAGCTGTTTTCAAGCTGATTGCCGTGAGACTTCTCTGCGCTGTCGGTGAGCCCCATTGCTATACCGAAACCACTGTGGAGCTGGAGTGTGCCGGGCAGAGCTTCACCACCAGGGGCAGGACGGTTCAGTCTGCAGGCTGGAAGGAAATACAGGAGGCAGTCTTCCCGCCGAAAAAGGAGAAAACCGGGGAGCAGCTCACGCTGCCGGAGCTTTCGGAGGGCATGGAGCTGCCGCTTTCTGAGGTACGCATCAAGGAGGGCCAGACCTCCAGCCCGAAGCATTTTACGGAGGATACGCTGCTGCAGATGATGGAGACGGCCGGAGCTGCGGAAATGCCGGACGAGGTGGAGCGCAAGGGCATCGGCACCCCGGCCACCCGTGCAGGCATTATCGAGAAGCTGGTCCAGAAGGGCTTTATTGAGCGCAAGGGCGATAAAAAGGCGAAGCATCTCATTGCAACCGATAAGGGCAATGCGCTGATCACCGTGGTGCCGGAGCAGATTCAGTCCCCCTCTCTCACGGCAGACTGGGAGGAAAAGCTGCTGGAGGTGGAGCGCGGAAATTATGATGCAGGTGCATTCATGGCGGAGATTTCCTCCATGATCACCGGTCTGGTTCAGAACTATGAGGCCGTAAAGGGCGCGGAGGCACTTCTTCCTGCAGACCATGCAAAATCCGGCAAGATCATCGGCAAATGCCCGGCCTGCGGCGGTGAGGTTGCAGAAATGCAAAAGGGCTGGTTCTGCACGGACCGCAATTGCAAATTTGCAATCTGGAAGGACAACAACTATTTCAAAAAGCTCGGAAAACAGATGAATGCACAGCTGGCACAGAAGCTGGTGCGGGACGGCTCCGCAAGGCTCACCGGCTGCCATTCGGCCAGGACCGGCAGGAGCTATGACGCCACCGTCGTAATGACACCGGATTCCGACGGCAGGCCTGTTTTCGAGCTGCGCTTTGACAAGGGAGGGAAAACACATTGATATCCGAAAAGAAGGAAGCACTTTATCTGATCAATCAGGAGCTCTATCTGCACCTGAAGGAAACGGTCACCGCCACCGGCTTTGCCTACGAGACCTTCGATAAGGCCACCGGCTCCGCGCAGCATACCGGCCTCATCACCTATGAGGAAATGTCGGAGAGGCCGGTTCAAAGTCCAATTGCCTGTGCCAGAGCATTGGCGCTTCAGGAGATCGGCCTCAAATGCGAGGAATTCGCAGAGCTTTCTCTGCGCACGCTGGGAGAAATCAAGGGCGCAAGGCGTGCCTTTCGCAGAGAGCATGCCGATGATTCCGCAGACCGCAGCATTCGCTTTATCACCAGCGGCTACGATGATCTGTTCCGCATTCCGGACGGCGGAACGATTCAGGTGGATTTTCCGGACAGGAGCTTTGCCGCTAAATGCGAGTATATCGATGATTATCATCTGAAGGTCGCAAATGAAGTTTTTCACATCTGCCAGTTCGCAGAGATTCTGGAGCGCGGCGGAGGAAGCTGCAGACCGGAGCCGAATATCGAATTAGAGGAAGCCGCATGGGACATGGGTCCCCGCGGCTTTCTTGCTGTTCAGAGGTGCGAGGACGGCTGGGATTACAGCTTCTATGACAAGGAGCTGCAGGAGCTGGACGGCGGTCAGCTGGATGCACCCGAGCTCTCGCTGCAGGAGGCCAGAAATGCAATCGCTGCAGATTATGGCTGGGGCAATCGCTCCATGACCATGCTGGATCACTCAGCATTTATGGAGCGGGTGGAGGCACGTGAGGCAGCAGAAATGCAGGAGGTCCGCTCATCTGCCCTGCAGCAGCTTAAAAATCTGCAGCATGATCCGGTGCCGCAGGAGCACAGGTCCCTGCACAGAGCAGCAGAAACCGAACGATAAGGAGGAACGCAATATGTCACGAAACAAAGTGGAACGCTGGGATGAGGTAAACGGAACCCATGATGCGCAGGCTCGAATGGTCGCCTTTCTGGAGAATCAGAATGATTGCTATGCCATCCTGCAGCTGCGCGAGGATGAGGAATGTGCGCTGGAGCTGTTCTCCTCAATGAAGGAGCTGCAGCGCATGGGCAGGGAGCCGGAAATCGATCACTACGAGGTCGTGCATCTCGGAAATCTGCCTGCGCATCCCGTGAGTCAGGAGCAGGTTCCGATGCTGCTGGAGTCCCTGTATGAGACCTATAACATTAACCGTCCGGGGGATTTTACCGGGCATAGCCTGTCAGTGAGCGATGTGATCGCATTGAAGCTGCAGGGACAGATTTCCTGCCACTATGTGGACTCCATCGGCTTTCAGCAGCTGCCGGATTTTATCCGCAGCGAGAATTACCTGAAGGCCGCGGAGATGTCCATGGAGGACGATTACGGCATGATCGACGGCTACATTAATAACGGCCGCAGGCAGGAGCCGGAGGAACGCGCCTCTGTGCTGGAGAAGCTCCGTGAGCTGAAGCCGGAGGAAGCATTTCCCAGACCGGAGATCCTGCGCGATGAGCGTGAGCGCTCGTAAGGAGGTGCGAAAATGGCGAAAAGAACGACCAATCAGAGGGTGAAGCAGTCAAAACAGACGGCAGACCGGACACCTGCAAAGAGTCAGATGGAGCGCATCACCGAGATCACGCAGCAGCTGGAGGAGGGCATCCGGAACCTGTTCGAATCCGCGGCCTACAAGACCTGGCTGGATACCATGTCGCGTTTCCACGATTATTCTCTCAACAACACCCTGCTCATCGCCAGCCAGAAGCCGGACGCCACACTGGTGGCCGGTTACACCGCCTGGCAGAAGACCTTCGGCCGTCAGGTCAATAAGGGCGAGAAGGCGATCCGCATCCTGGCTCCGGCGCCCTACAAGAGAAAGGCCGAGGTCGATAAGGTGGATCCCAAAACCGGAGAGATTCTCAAAAATCCGGACGGCAGCTGCGCGAAGGAAACAAAGGAAATTGTGGTTCCCGCCTTCAAGGTGGTCAGTGTTTTTGATGTCAGCCAGACCGAGGGCCGTGAGCTGCCGACGCTGGGCATAAATGAGCTGAGCGGCGATGTGGCGCAGTATGAGAATTTCCTCGAAGCACTGAAAATGTCCTGCCCGGTCCCCATCGGCTTTGAGCAGATCGCAACCGGCGCAAAGGGATATTTTCACACGGTGGAAAATCGCATCGCTTTGCAGGAGGATATGAGTCAGGTGCAGACGATTAAGACGCTGATTCACGAAATGGCGCATCAGAAGCTCCATTCGACAACGCCTGCGGAGGAGGTCTCAGAGGAGACAAAGCTCACGAGAAATCATAAGGAGGTCGAGGCCGAATCCGTCGCCTATACCATCTGCAGGCACTTTGGCATTGATACCTCGGATTACAGCTTTGCCTATATCGCGGGCTGGTCCCACGGCAGGGAAACGCCGGAGCTGAAGGCCTCTCTGACGCGCATCCGCAATGCAGCCAATGAGATGATCACGGACATTTCCGGTCATATGGCAGAGCTCACGCAGGAGCATTCCGCAGAGAAAACGGCGAAGGAGCCTGCCGGGCTTACAGACCGTCCCTCCGTGCTGGCAGAGCTTCATGCAGGCAGCATCGGCGCAGAAAAAGCAGCCCCGTCTGTTCACAAAAACAAATCGAAGGAGGAAGTACGATGACTCTCAATGTAGAAGAAATGATTCTGCTGCAGCAGACCGGGCATTCCACGAGAAATGCTGCGCTGCAGGAGCTCACAGACAATACGAAGCTGACGCAGGACGCAGAGCTGCTGGGACTTTACAGTCAGCTCATCAATAAGCTCCGTGCGATGAGCGAGCAGGAATTTGCAGCGATTGATCTTACGGTATATGACGATGAGAACAGTGTCTACGGCGGCGAGAACGAAACTTACGAGGGCGATGCCGATGAGAAATAATCAGAGGATTACCTTTACGGACGATGAGCTCACTCTCATGCTGCTCTACAATCCCGGTACCCGCGAGGGCCTTCTGCAGGAGCTTCGGAAAATGCAGACGCAGCTCTCGGCTGGTGACAAAAGACTCCGCAGCTGAACCCGCTCTGTTCTCAGCAAGCTTCAGGCAATGTCGGACGACGAATTCGAACAGCTGGAGCTGCTGTGAGGGTGTGCCTATGCGGGAAAAGGATCAGATGCTGCACTTTCGTGTCAGCCGTCAGGAGCTGGAGCGCATTCAGCAGAAGAAATCAGAAATCGGCATCCGCAACATGGGTGCCTATCTCAGGAAAATGGCCATGGACGGCGTCTGCATTCAGCTGGATCTGGGCAATGAGCTGACCGAGATCCGCTCACTGCTCGGCCGCTGCAGCAGCAACCTGAATCAATATGCCAGGGTGGCCAATACCTCCGGAAGCATCTATGCAGAGGATATCCGGGATCTGCAGCAGCTGATGACACAGATCTGGGACAATCAGCGCGAGCTTTTAAAACGGCTTTCGGAGATCCGTTAAGCAGGCAGCAGACAAAAAGGTGCAGGCGCTCCCCTGCACCCTACATAGGCCGACGAAATCGACACCCTTGCATCGGCAAAACCGGTCTCGATATAATCGGCTCAGAAAGAAAAATTTTGCGGGAGGTACACCAATGACTGCTATCAAATATATCCTGAAATCCATCCTGAAGCTTCCGGCTCTGCTGCTGATGCTGCTCCTTCAGACTGCCATGCTGCTGGCCAAAATGGCTGGCTATGTCGGCGCCTATATCCTGTCCCCTCTCATGCTCTTCATCCTGGGCTGCGGCATTTACTGTCTGGTGAAAACCCGCTGGACGGACGTGCTGCTGCTCTTCGGCATGGAGGCCGTGATCGGGATCCTGATGTTCGGCGGACTGTGGATCTACGCCACAGTCGGTGATATCTGCGACAGCATAGCAAGCTTCCTGCACAGCTGACCAAAACACACCATACGCTTTGAAAAATGTCTCCTCGGAGGCATTTTTCTTTTGCCCTTAAATAACGTATCTATTTAGCCCCCATCTCGAATTTGCTTCGCAAATCCTCGATGTGGCTGGCCAGAGGTCCTTCGGACCTTGGCCGCCTGCCAATTTCAATCGTGAATATGCCTGCAAGCAGTCAATTCACGTTGAAATATGGCAGGTGCTAAACAGATACAAAATAACAGAATCGAGGTGAATCCATGGCTGCAACGAGGCTCATTGCCCTGCATATCAA
>CAVELT010000130.1:0-5987 GCA_963616545.1 Dysosmobacter segnis
CGATGGATCCCCGGATGTCCTGCTTGTACATCCGCTTGTCAAAGCTGAGAGACTCGTTGAAGGCCTCCACCAGCTTGTCTGTTTCTCCCGTAAATCTGCCGCCCCAAAGCTTCATTTCTCGTTCTCCTCCTCATCCAAATCGATCAGATCCAGCTGCTCCGTTTCCGTCGCCGCAAGCGGCTGCTTTTCTTCTGTACTCAGCTGCTTTCCTGCAGCAAAGTCTGTCGCCTCCGGCATTTCCTTCAGGGAAATGTCTTCGACTCCCATACCGGGCCGAAGCTGCAGTACCTCTGCTTCCGCTGCAGCCTCCCGCTTCTGCCGGGCCCGGGATCTGCCGATCTCCGGCAGCTCCGGCTCCGGTCCCAGCCGGGGACCGCCGTTTCCGTAGGCAGGACTGAGCGGCGGCAGGAAGCCGGACTCTGCTCCATTCTGCTGTGCAGCGGCTTCGGCATTTCTCTTTTTTTCTGCCTTCCGCGCTCTCAGTCTTCTGTCCTTCCGGCGCTGCCGGCCAAGCAGCAGAAGGAAAAGCAGAAGGCTCACTCCAGAAATGGCCATGCCGGGCTTCAGTCCCTCCGGGAAGAAGCACAGACGCACCGTATGCTCTCCGGCAGTGAGAGGGATACCCAGGAAGGTATCCTTGATCCTCTCCGGCTTCACCTCCGTGCCGTCCACATAGACCTTCCAACCCCCATCATAAGGGATAGAAGTCATCATAACACCATCCTCTTCTGTCTGTACAGTGCCCTCCACCTCAGTATCGGTCCACTTCGTCAGGGTCAGTCCCGACTGTGAAAGCACATTGTATACCTCAGACAGCGCCTCATAGTCGAAGCGATAGACATCGCAGTCGATCTTCTGTCCGCTGGTTTCGGAACTGATCTTCACAGTCTCCCCTGCTTCCAGCCAACCCAGCTCCAGGAAGTAGCCCCGGTCCACATTGTCGAAGCTCTTTTCGAGGCTGTCGCTGCTGACCTTCACCTCCTTGACCTTCTTGTTGTTGACATAAACATAGTAGTCACCGGCAGCATCTGCGGTGAAGCTGTAGTCACTGTCGGAGAAATCTCCCAGAATGGTCTCCAGCACCGGTGCGGTGCCCAGGCTCTCGCAGAGGGAATTCTGCACCAGCGCCGGCGTCCCGGCATTCGTGTCGAAGGCATTTAACTCCTCCTCTGTCAGGAGGTAGCCCAGCGGCAGTGCATAATCCGTTCCGTACAGATACGAATCGCCCTCGCTGTCCACGTAGTACTGTCCCCGCTCCTCGGCCGCCGCGGGCTCCTCGGAGTAAATACTGTACTTCACGGAGAAGAGCATGTTCACGAGAGGCGTGGAGCCGGTGATGGAGTAGGCATTGGTGGACGCCTCACAGCCCAGACGCTCGAAGAGCTCGGAGCAGGACTTGTAGGCCATGGAGGAGAAAATGGAGACGCTCGGGAAGTGCATGAAGGCACCGTCGTTCTTCGTCTTCCGGCTCATCTTCTCGAAGCGATAAAATCCCGTATCCTCCTGCTGTACCCGGGAAACCAGGGTCTCCACATCCTTGTTGTCCTCCGTGTAGTTTTTCCGGGAGGTGACAGTGACCGAGGTTACGGCCATGTTCACGAGCGCCTCCAAGGAGACGGTAAACAGCATGGTGAAGAGCAGGACATTGTAGCCCCAGCGCCGATGCTGCTCCATATAGAAGAACAGGCCGTACAGAAGCACCAGTCCCAGGCTCACATAAAAGGTATACCACTCGAAGGCGTCATCGGTAATGAGCTTCTGACAGAGCAGAATGAACAGACATCCCAGGCCCAGTGCAAGACCGAGCTGCTGACCGGATACGGCCTTTCTGTGAAGATAGGCATCGTAACACATGGAAAGCACCAGGAAGACGTAAATAAAGCCCTGACGGCAGGGAAGGCTGTTGGGATAATGAAAGCCGTGCCAGATAAAGTTCAGTACATTCAGGGAAAAGCTCAGGTAAAAGAGGATCAGCAGTGCGCCGTAAACCGCCTTCCGCCGGAGAGGGATCTCCCGGTTCATAAAATAGAGGGGCAGCATCAGGAAAACCATGGCGCCGCAGTAAATGTTGGGCCAGTGGTCCAGTCCCTGCTCCGTCTCCACCAAGGGCATCTGGCGAGCCATCATATCCACGATGGTGAAGTACTGCTTCACGGTGTCCGGAAAGCTGGAGTTGGCAGATGCCGTTCCCCGCAGGGCACAGAGCTCCGGCAGCAGAAGAACCGCCGCCAGGCCGCCCGCAAGGAGCGAATACAGGCCGAAGCGCAGAAAGGACAGTCCTCTCTCCTTCCCGTGCATCGGCTGCAGCAGCTGCTGACAGAAAAACCAGAACACCAGGAAGAGGCAGATCATGATGGAAATATAGTAGTTGGAAAGAATGCAGAGGCCGAGGCAGAGCACGTACATAACGGGGCTCTCCCCCTTCACCAGGCGCTCCAGTCCCAGCATCACCAGCGGGAACAGAAGGATGCAGTCCAGCCACATAAGATTCCAGGAATATGCCGCAATATAGCCGCTCATGGCATAGAGCACACCGAAAACGGCGCAGCCTACATTCAGCTTACGGTAATGTCTTCGGAAATACATGGCACTGGTGAGGCCGGAGAGACCGATCTTCACCACGATCATGTAGGTCATGAACTCGATGACCAGAGACTTCGGCAGCAGCACCATCAGGAAGTTCAGGGGGCTGGCCAGATAATAGGCATAAAGGGCCGTAAAGTTGATGCCCAGGCCCACATCCCAGGAATAGAGAAGGGAGCCGCCGTGCTGCAGCTTGTACTGCAGCTCCGAAAAGAAGGGCGCATACTGATGATACATATCAGTGCGGAGAAAGGTACCGCCTCCGCAGGGATAGATATTCTTCGCATAAAAAATCACCAGCATGGACATGACCGGTATCAGAAAAGCCAGAAGATAGGCATCCTCCGGCCGCAGCAGTTTTTTCTTATTCACCCTTGACCTCCTTCCGGCTGTCGGTCTGCACAGCACTTGCCCGGCCCTTGTCCCGGAAGATCCAGAACTTGCTGGCCAGATAATTGAAAACCAGATTAAAAACAGTGGAGAACAGCCACCCCAGTGTATGGGAGAAATGCATGAGATCCACCATCACCACCATAATCAGAAAGGTAATGAAGCCGGAAACCACCCGGGCAAGAAAAAAGCCGGCAAATTCCTGCAGGAGATAGCCGGGCCGCATATTGTGGTTTCGGAAGACCCAGAACTTGTTGCTCCAGTAGGCGAATATAACAGCGCCGAAAAAGGCCAGCCCGTAGGCAAGCTTGTAGCTCACCGTTCCCGGGATACCGCTTCCGGACAAGCCCCTGTCCGCCAGTGCAAAGATGATATAGTTCACGGCGGTGGTCATGATGCCCACCAGAATATACAGCACCGCTTCACTCTTAAGCAGCGCCAGTATTCGCTTATTCATAAGCCCTGTTCCTTCATTTTTCTGTATTTTAGTGATCAAAACTTGGGATAGTATAGCATTGCCGCATAATGACACGCAAGTTTTTCTCTAAAAAGTGCTGGAATTTTTCCCGAAACAAAGATAAAATATGTATTGTACACGCGCCATTATATCTTGTCAATAGGCGCGGTCCACATTGTGAATTTCATAAAGAAGGGGGTAAAGAACATGTTTCAAATCGGAGATTATGTTGTCTACGGCTGTCGGGGAATCCACGAAATCACGGATATCACCACCTTGAACATGGAGGGGGTGGATCACGACAGGGAATACTACATTCTCAAGCCGTATGCCGCCTCCACCGGCTCTGTTTATGCGCCGGTGGACAGCACGAAGATCAATATGCGTCTGGTCATGTCAGAGGATGAGGTGAAGGCCTTTCTCGAAAACATCGCTTCTATTCTCCCCATCAACCTCCGTTCACCCAAGCAGCAGGAAGAGGCTTTCAAGCTCTGTGTCAAAAGCTGCGACCCTGACGAGCTGATGCGGGTCATCAAGACGCTGCGCATCCGGCGGCGGGAGCGGGCCGAGCGCGGCAAGAAGCTGACGCTGACGGACACCCACTATCTGGAGCAGGCCGAAAAGATCCTCTATGATGAGCTTTCGCTGGTGCTGCAGCGCCCCGTGTCAGAGATACCGGAGATGATACAGGCGCTGATCCTGAAGGCAGCCAAAGAAACGGTGAATAGTTGATTTACTTATGATACGGCTCGTTTGCATTGATCCGGAAGCTGCGATAGATCTGCTCCAGTAAAATGACCCGCATGAGCTGATGAGGGAAGGTCATGCGGGAGAAGCTCAGCTGATAGTCCGCACGCTGCAGCACCGCCGGGGACAGTCCGAGCGAGCCGCCAATGACGAAGCTGATGTCGCTGCTGCCGCCGAGCATGGTCTTTTCCAGCTTCTCCGCAAGCTCCGTAGAGGACAGCTCCTTTCCTTCTATCGCAAGGGCGATCACATAGGAACGCTCCGGCAGCTTTGCCAGGATACGCTGTCCCTCTGTTTCCTTTATTTTTTCTTCCACCGATGCCGGCGCCCGATCCGGCGTCTTCTCATCCGGCAATTCCAGAATTTCCAGTGTACAGTAAGAAGAGAGACGCTTCGCGTATTCCGCGATGGCGTCTCTCAAATATTTTTCCTTCACCTTTCCGACGGTGACGAGGCGAAGCTTCATAAATTATACTCTCCCGTTGTCGTAGCTTGGCATGCTGCCGTAGGGGGCATTGGCACAATAGCCGTTGCCGTCAAAGCTGTAGCTGATGCCGTCGATGGTATAGGACTTGTAGTACTCTCCCTCACCGCAGTACATACCGTTGGGCCGGCCGTTTTCCGCTGCACCGAAGTAGAAGCTGTGATACGTGCCGTGGGGATCCGGAATGGAAGCCCAGCCGCTCAGTACCACACCGGCATTGGCATTGCTCCGGTTTTTGCTGTCATACTGCGCGAAGTACCACTTGCCTTCGTCCTCGAACCAGCCCTCTTCCATCTCTCCGTCTGCATTGAAGTGATAGAAGCGGCCGCCGATCTGCACCCACTGCTTCGCGGCATACTGCCACTGCATGGCCTTCTGATTGAGATAAAGCAGCTTCCAGTGCAGACCGTCATTTTCCCACTGGTAAGCGGCAGAGGCACCGGAACGAACAGCTTCGACTTCTGCCGCAGTGGCTGCATGCTCTGCCGCGGAGGCCGTGAAGGGCACCCCCGAGAACAATGTCAGTCCTGCCAGCATTACCGCCAAACTCTTCTTCCAAAATTTCATTCCGTACCTCCTTTATGATCCGCTGGGCGCAGCGTTATGAAAGGCTCTTCAGTCTCTCATCTACCTGCGTCAGCATCTGCTGATACTTCTGGAGCTTTTCCCGCTCCTCGGCCACCTTGGCCTCCGGCGCCTTGCTGAGGAAACGCTCGTTGCTCAGCATGCCGGTGGAGCGCTGAATCTCAGCTGCCAGCTTCTTCTGCTCCTTTTCCAGTCTCTCCTTCTCCTTGGCGATGTCCACAAGATCGGAGAAGGGCATGTAAATGTTGGCATCCGGGATCATCACGGAAACCGCATCCTCCGCGATTCCCTCCTTATCTTCCTGGATTATAACATCAGATGCATAGGCGAGGGTAGCAAAGAAAATCTTACTATGGGCGAAAGTTTTTCTTACGCGCTCGGAGGCCGTTACAATGAAGACCTTTGCCTTCCGGGACGGCGCCACGTTCATCTCGGTGCGGATGGCACGGATGGAACGCACGGCCTCCTTCAGGGTCTCCACCTCTGCCTCGTCCTCGGCGAAGTCGAAGCGTGCCTCTCTCTCGGGCCAGGACTCCCGCATGAGCGGTGTCTCCGGGTTCTCCAATGTGTCGTAGATCTCCTCTGTGATGAAGGGGCAGAAGGGATGCAGGAGCTTGAGAGATGTGATCAGCACATGCTTCAGGGTCCAGAGGGCTGCCGCCTTGGTCTCGTCGGTCTCGCTGTGAAGACGCGGCTTCACCATCTCGATGTACCAGTCGCAGAACTCCTCCCAGATGAAGG
>CAVELT010000131.1:0-5972 GCA_963616545.1 Dysosmobacter segnis
GGCAGATCATTGATGCTTTTCCGCCGGAGAGCGTCATTTCTTTTTTTGAGAGCATTGGGATTCTTCCGAAGTACCGGGGCAGCTACGTCTATCCCCTGTCGGATCAGGCGGGCGCCGTAACGGAGGCCCTCTACTGGGAGCTGAAGCGTCTCGGGGCGGAGCTCCGGTATGACTGTGCACTTCAGTCCCTTCAGGCAAATGTCGGCGGCACCTTCCTGCTGGGCACCGCCGGGGGCAGCTTTTCCGCGAAGGCGGTGATCCTGTGCATGGGCTCGAAGGCATTTCCTCTGACGGGCTCCGACGGCAGCGGCTACCGGATCGCGTCATCGCTTGGGCTGCGGGTAACGCCTCTCGCGCCGGCGCTCTGCGGACTCCGGGCAGGAAATGCCTGCTTTGCGGAAATGGCGGGCGTGCGGACGGAGGCAAAGCTGCAGCTGGAAATCAACGGGGCAGTATGTGCCGAGGAGAAGGGAGAGCTGCAGCTCACGGAGTACGGAATTTCCGGTATTCCGGTCTTTCAGCTCAGCGGACGGGCAGGCCTTGCGCTGCAGGCTGGAAAAAGTGTGCGTGTCCATATCGATTTCCTGCCGCAGATCGAGGAAAAAAGGCTGGAAACGCTGCTGACGGAGCGGCATGACAGCATGGCCGTTCTTCCGGCGGAGCGGCTGCTTCTCGGCATCATGAATGACAAGCTGGCCCTGGCGCTGCTGCGGGAAACCGGGATTCTGCCGAAGCAGAAGGACACGAAGAGCAGCGGCAAAGGGAAAAAAGCGGATAAGGACAAAAAGAAGAATATCGTTTATTCGGGGAAAAAGGCAGGTGAGCTGCGCGGGCAGGAAATCCGGCGGCTCGCCCGCATGATCAAGCATTATCCTGCTGAAATCACGGAGAGCCAGCCCTATGAAACGGCGCAGTGTGTGGCCGGCGGGGTGGATACCCGGGAGGTTTTTCCGGAAAGCTGCGAATGCCGAAGAATTCCCGGGCTCTATCTGGCGGGGGAGCTGCTGGATGTGGACGGAGACTGCGGCGGCTACAATCTGCAGTTTGCCTGGAGCAGTGCCTATCTGGCGGGGCGGGCTGCTGCGGAACGAGCGGCAGGGAAATTTTCTTCTGAAATCAGGAATTCTTAAAGGCTGTGTCTCTTTTGTGTCTTTTTTCGTGTTATACTGCAGACATCAGAAAAAGTGAGATAAGCAGTGCCGGAAACAGGACTGCATGAAGGATAGGGAAGGGAGTCAGTTATGCCAAAGGATGGAAATCAGGTAACGGCAGCGGCTTTTTTGAAAAATGCAAAGCCAAATTCATTAAATAAGATGGAGGATTTCTTTGCTGCTGCTGATGCGGCGAAGAAGACCAAGGATGCCTCAATGAAGACGTTTTTTGCACAGGTTGAGGAAAAAGCCAAGGAGGACAAGGCGGCTCAGGAAGCCGCAGCGCAGAAGACCCTTATCCAGGAGGTTCGCGGGGTTCTGTACACGGACAAAGAGTATGCGGACATGAGTGCCCTTGGCAGGCGCTGGGCGGATATCCGGACCCTCGCGCAGATCGTGCGGGCCGGATATGTAGAAGGAAAGCGAGAGGCAAGGTACTGGTTTAACCACACGCCGTTCGGCCAGGCGGTCAGTGAGAAGAGCAAGAAGCTGGGACAGTACGGCTCGGCCTGCATGGACGGTATCGCCAAATTCTATAAGAACGTGAAGGTCTATGCAGGAGACGGCGTGGATCTGGTTTGGAGAGGCATGAAGGCCGGCTATCACTATACGGCCGAAAAAACCAAGGCGGCCAAGGACTGGTTTGTCAACACGGCAGTGGTTCAGGCGGCTTCCCGCAAGCTTCGGAAGCTCGGAAACAGAACGGCTGAGGCCGGCAAGAGTATGGCTCACGGCTTCCGGAAGCTATTCGGCATTCGCGAGCTGACAGAGGAGGAAAAGCAGGCCAGAGCAGAGGAAAAGCGGAAGAAGGCAGAAGAAAAGCAGAAGAAGGCAGAAGAGAAGAAAAAGGAAGCAGAGAAAAAGGAAGGAAAAAAGGAATCTGAGAAACAGAAGCTTAAGGAGGAAAAGCAGAAGAAAAAGGAGCTTGAAAAGAAGCTCAAGGCCTTTAAGAAGGCCATAAAGTCGCAGAAGGATCCCTCTGTGGCGGAAGAAATGCTGAAAGCACTTCAGGAAGCCACTGTTGACGGACTGCAGTCACTGGGCGACAGATATGACAAGATGATGAAGGCCATTGATCTCACCGTGAAGTCTCAGGTGCAGAAGGACGATATCGATGAGATCATCCGGCGGAGAGCGGATAAGAGCTATGACGCCAGAATGAAGGATTTCAAGGAGCAGCTGCATAACGATGCCCGTATGGCTAAAAAGCTGAAGTATCGTCTGAACAGCAGTCTGTGGCGTGAGGAGTTCGAGGCGGCCAAGAAGCGGGCCGAGGAAGCAAAAAAGAAAAAGCAGAACGGCGGCAAGGAAGAAAAGAAGGAAGAAAAGAAGGAAACAAAAGAAGGCGAGAAGAAGGAAGCAGAGAAGAATGTGCCGGAGACCAAGGAAGAGAACAGACCCGGTATCATCGACAGCATCAATTCTCTGGCGGAAAAAGCTGCGGCAAGCAAAAAGGACCTGGATAATTTAAAGCAGGGACGGATCGGCAATGCTGCCGATTATGTCAAGGCGGTGCAGGATTTTGAAGAAGCATATGCCAATCTCAAGGCAGAGCTGAAAAAGAGAAGAGAAGAGGAGGAAAAGAAAAAGGCTGAAGCCGAGGGAAAGACTGAAGAGAAGACTGAGGAAAAGGCTGCCGAGAACGCAGCAGCCGAGGATCCGGCGAAGGACACAGCGGAAAGCACTGAGAAAACAGAAGAGAAGAGCGGCCTTCAGAAAGCAACGGAAAAGGCCAAGGAAATTGTAAACGACACTGTGAATTTTTCAAAGGCTGCGATTGGCAGCATCAAGACGGGCATCGCCATCCAGGAGAATGTCGGCACCATTGTCGGCGATGTGCAGAAGCTGGTCAGCGGCCAGGGTAATGAGCAGCAAGTGTCTGAGGCAGTGAAGAAGTCAACGGAAGCTCTGAAGCAGGCGGGCTCCTTCTTCGGCTGGGACCCTTCCGGCGGAACGGTCTACGTGGATAAGGGAGCAGATACGCTGGCCTTGCTCGGAAAGACCCGTGAGGATCTGACCAAGCGGATGGAGAAGATCAAAAACGGAACAGCGGGGGCTGAGGATTATGTGGCCTTTGAGACCAATCTCACAACGCTGGCGCAGAATTGTCTGAATTATGCGAAGATTGATACGCCTTATATCAACAGCTTCAATAAGGCGCTGACGGGTATGGTGGAGATCAGCAAGGGCAAGAAGGTGACGGAGAATGTTCTGAATGTGGGACAGCAGATTCTGAACACGGCCAATGCGATCGAGAAGCAGATCACAGGTGCCGGCAGTCTGGGAACCCCGATCGCTGTTCTGGGCAGCCTGGAAAAGATTGCCGGGAATATGGAGGACCTGGTTAAAAAGACAGAGCAGAACCAGAATCTGATGAGCCTGTCAGAAGAAGACATGGGCAAGAACCTGACAAAGGAGGATATGGAGCTGGTTCGCAACGGAAGGGATGACATTGTCGGAAGAAACGACATCAGCAGATATCAGCTGATGGGCGGTGCCGTGAAGAAAGCAGCAGAGACCGCAGTGACTCTGGTGGGAGGCACCATCGGCACACTTTATGTGAAGGCAGCACAGCCGGCTTTTGACGCACTGCATAAGTTCATGAATGATGCCATGATGAAGAGCCTGGATCGCTCACTGATCAGAAAGGATTTCTGGGGAACAGAGGACAATTACAGGATCGACCGGGAGATGGGCCACATGCGGAACGATGAGATCATGCGTATTCTCCGCCGCGAAACCGGCAGCATCAACGGACAGCATCTGGCAGACAAGATTCGTTTTGATCTGGGCATGCGGCTCATGACCAATGCGGATAAGGACAACGGATTCGAGGCATTGGCACAGAAGGCCTTCGGAAGAAAGGCCACCGATGAAGAAATCATGCAGCTGGTGGGCTTCAAGGACTTCGGTGATGCGGAGAAGCGCGTATATAAGGCCGCTGAGCAGGATGCTGCTGAGCAGACGAAGAATGCGCAGAAGCCCGGCAAGAATGTTCTGGCGCCGAATGCAAAGGAGCGGAAAAAGGCCGCAGAGGACAAAAAGAAGGAAAAAGCAGTCTATGATGCTATGGATGCCCTGCTGGATCCAAAAGAAGACAATGCTTTGTTTGCTGAGGATGAGAAGCCGAGCAGAAAGAAGATCAGCCTCTCCGATGAAAGCAGCAACAAGAACATGGTGAGCTTCAAGAACGCAGCGCCGCAGAAAAAGCATAAGAGCTTGAATAAGTAAAAGACAGACGATGCAAACAATGGTATAATCCACGATATGGATGAACACGTTAAACAACGAGAAAGGAAACGATATGAGCAAGGTACTGGAAATTCTGAATGAGAGACTGTCAGGCGAGGGCGTGGAGATCAAGCTGGGAGAGAGAGACGGCGAGACCACAGTCAACGCTATCCTGGAAGGCATGGGCGAGGATGAGGACGGTGCCATTGTCTGTGAGATCAGCCAGGTTGCAGCGGATGATGCGGCCGGTGACGTTTACTACAGCTTCTACACCGTGATCGCGGATCATCTGGAGGAGAGCACGCACAGCGGAACCCTGATGAATCTGAATACCATGAATGCAGAGCTTCTGATCGGCGCCTACGGCATCCTGACTGAGACCGGCACCATCTATCATAAGTATGTCTGCAAGGTGCTGCCCATGAAGGATACGGCGGTGGCAGAGCTGCTTTACAGTGTATTTGTGGATGTTGTTGCCAGTGTATACAATGACTATGATCGGATTTTTTCTGCAATTGTCGAGTAAGTAAAGCGGGAAAAATTCCTTGCAAAAAAAAGGAGACTGTGCTATTGTGTATGAGTTGCCACAATAGCACAGTTGGTAGTGCATTTGATTCGTAATCAAAAGGTCACCGGTTCGAGTCCGGTTTGTGGCTCTGAAGGGTCTGAGGATGACGAGAATTCGTTGTTTTCAGGCCCTTAATCTTTTGTCAGACGGGTGACTGAATATGAAATGGATAAAAACACGGAAGCGGGATCTGATCCTGCTGTTGATCCTGCTGCTGATCCTTCTGATCAGTGGACTGGTGCTGCTCCGCCGGCATTTGCAGGAAAATGCCGGGAACGGTTGTACGGTGGTGGTGCGGGCGCTGGATGAAGTGATTCTGGAGGTGCCGCTTTCGGAAAACGGCAGGTATCTCATCGAGAACGGCAGAGCGGAGAAGGCGGATGCAGATCTGAATCTGGAGAAGCTGGGAGAGGAAGCGTCTCCCTCGAAAAACGAGATCAATATTCTGGAGATTCGGGACAATGCCGTGCGCGTACTGGAATCCAATTGTGAGAACCAGGTCTGTGTGCAGTCGGGAAGGCTGACAGAAGAGGCGCATGATTTTCCCATTGTTTGCCTGCCGCACGGCCTGATTGTCACGATAGAGGAGCCGTCAAAGGGATGACGGCGGTCTCTGTTTACGTTTTGCTGAAAAGAGAGGAGAGAATGTCTATGTTTCTGATTGAGAAGGGAAAGGAGCTGCTGCAGCTCATTCGGGCGGTGAATCCCTGGGCGCTGCTGTTCTGGACGGTGTACGTCTGCGGTGTACTGGCCCTGATTTATGCCGTGATGCAGGTGGTGCACGGCGCAGAAGCCAAGGACAGGGCCGCCATGAAACGTGCGGCCATCGGCTTTGCTGCGGCGCTGGTTCTGATTCTTGTCAAGCTGCTGGCCTACCGTCTCGGCTGGTTCGGACTTTCTTAAGGTTTTTTACGATATTTGAACAGGCCTTGCGTGATATATCTCCATGCTTTATGATAGTGAACATAGCGTAAACAGATTGGAGAGAATCCCGATATGCGAAAGAGCAGAAATGACGTGAC
>CAVELT010000132.1:0-5924 GCA_963616545.1 Dysosmobacter segnis
ACGGATACGGTAGCACCAACCATGGGGTTGTTGCCCATACCGATGAGACCCATCATCTCTACGTGTGCCGGTACAGAGGAAGAGCCTGCGAACTGTGCATCGGAGTGCATACGGCCCATAGTATCGGTCATACCGTAGGAAGCCGGACCTGCTGCCATGTTGTCCGGGTGCAGGGTTCTGCCGGTACCGCCGCCAGAAGCTACGGAGAAGTACTTCTTGCCGGCCTCGAGGCGCTCCTTCTTATAGGTACCTGCTACCGGATGCTGGAAACGTGTGGGGTTGGTGGAGTTTCCGGTGATGGAAACGTCTACATTCTCCTTCCACATGATGGCCACACCCTCCGGAACAGAGTTGGCACCGTAGCAGTTTACCTTTGCACGAGGGCCGTCGGAATAAGCGATTCTCTCTACCTCGGTAACGGTGTTGGTATAGGGATCATACTCTGTCTCCACGAAGGTGAAGCCGTTGATTCTGGAGATGATCTTTGCGGCATCCTTGCCGAGACCGTTCAGGATGACACGCAGCGGGTTCTTACGCACCTTGTTGGCGTTGTTGGCGATACCGATGGCGCCCTCAGCGGCTGCGAAGGACTCATGTCCTGCCAGGAAGCAGAAGCACTCGGTGTCCTCAGAAAGGAGCATCTTGCCCAGGTTGCCGTGTCCCAGACCCACCTTACGGTTGTCCGCTACAGATCCCGGGATACAGAAGGCCTGCAGGCCCTCGCCGATGGCTGCTGCTGCGTCTGCTGCATTTCTGCAGTTCTTCTTGATGGCGATGGCAGCGCCCACAACATATGCCCATGCAGCATTCTCGAAGCAGATAGGCTGCACGCTCTTTACCATATTGTAAACATCGAGACCAGCATCCTTTGTCAGCTTCTCTGCTTCCTCGATATCCTTGATACCAACGGCATTCAAAGCCGCATTGATCTGCTTAATACGTCTCTCGTATCCTTCAAATAATGCCATATCCTTGTCCTCCTTCTGACCTATCACTCTTTACGAGGGTCGATAATCTTGACAGCATCTGCAACACGGCCGTACTGACCCTTTGCCTTTTCCCATGCTGTGTTGGGATCATCACCCTTCTTAATGAAATCTGTCATCTTTCCAAGGTTGACAAACTGGTAGCCGATGATCTGATCATCCTTGTCCAGTGCGATGCCTGTTACATAGCCCTCGGCCATCTCCAGGTATCTCGGGCCCTTCTTCAGGGTACCGTACATTGTGCCGACCTGGGAACGAAGTCCCTTGCCCAGATCCTCAAGTCCTGCACCGACAGACAGACCGTCATCGGAAAAAGCGGACTGCGATCTGCCGTAAGCGATCTGCAGGAAGAGCTCTCTCATTGCGGTATTGATGGCGTCACAAACCAGATCTGTATTCAGAGCTTCGAGAACGGTCAGTCCCGGAAGGATCTCTGCTGCCATAGCAGCGGAATGGGTCATGCCGGAGCAGCCGACAGTCTCCACCAGTGCCTCCTGGATGATGCCCTCCTTGATGTTCAGGGACAGCTTGCAGGCACCCTGCTGCGGTGCGCACCAGCCTACACCATGGGTAAAGCCGGAAATGTCCTTTACCTCCTTGGCCTGAATCCACTTTCCCTCCTCGGGAATAGGAGCTGCACCATGATGAACTCCCTGTGCCACCGGGCACATGTTCTCAACCTCATTCGTATAGGTCATATGAATCTCCTTTCAAATTTCCCACGCAAAAAGAGCATGGAAGACTCAATCTCACTGCCCGCCTCCGTCGCAATCCGGTCTCCTATAAGCTTGACCATTTCACCGGATTGTACATAAATTCGAGCACGTCTATTTTTGCACAGATTGTGTTTTCTTGCAAGCAATAATTAATCTAAATTTTAACAATCCCCGCAGCGAAATCGTTGCGGGGATCATTAAAACGGCTTAAGCCTTGCTGTTCAGATATTCATCGATGCCCTTTGCTGCCGCCTTGCCTGCGCCCATGGCCAGGATCACGGTAGCTGCGCCGGTCACGGCATCGCCGCCGGCATACACGCCCTTCTTGGTGGTTTCGCCGTTCTCCTCCTTGGCGATGATGCAGCCGTACTTGTTGGCCTCCAGTCCCTTGGTGGTGGAGGTGATCAGCGGGTTCGGGGAGGTGCCGAGGGACATGATCACGGAATCACAATCCAGCACATACTCGGAGCCCTCGATGGGCACCGGTCTCCGGCGTCCGGAGGCATCCGGCTCGCCCAGCTCCATCTTCTGGATCTTCACGCCCTTTACCCAGTCATTCTCATCAGCGATGATCTCCACCGGATTCTGCAGCAGATCAAAGATGATGCCCTCCTGCTTTGCGTGGTGCACCTCTTCGGCTCTCGCCGGCAGCTCCGCCTCGGATCTCCGGTATACAATATGCGTCTCCGCGCCCAGACGAAGCGCTGTTCTGGCCGCATCCATGGCCACGTTGCCGCCGCCGACAACCACGACCTTCTTGCCGCACTTGATCGGTGTATCGGAATCCTCACGGTATGCCTTCATCAGGTTGTTTCTGGTCAGGAACTCATTGGCAGAGAATACGCCGTTGGCCGTCTCCCCCGGGATATGCATGAACTTCGGAAGTCCGGCACCGGTGCCCAAGAATACGGCATCGAAGCCCTCCTGCTCCATCAGCTCGTCTACCGTGATGGAACGGCCCACGATGACGTTGGTCTCGATCTTCACGCCCAGCTTCTTCACGTTCTCGATCTCCGGGATCACCACGCCGTCCTTCGGCAGACGGAACTCGGGGATACCGTAGATCAGCACGCCGCCCGGCTCATGGAAGGCCTCGAAGATGGTCACGTCATAGCCGAGACGCGCCAGATCGCCGGCACAGGTCAGTCCGGAGGGGCCGGAGCCGATCACTGCCACCTTCTTGCCGTTCGGGGTTCCCGGCTTCGCTGCTACATAGCCGTGCTCTCTCGCCCAGTCGGCCACGTAGCGCTCCAGCTTGCCGATGGAAACCGGCTCACCCTTGAAGCCCCGGATGCACTTGCCCTCACACTGGGTCTCCTGGGGACATACACGTCCGCAGACTGCCGGAAGGGCAGAGGAAAGGGCGATCACATCCGCCGCCTTGGCAATATCGCCCTCCTTGATGCATTCAATAAAGTCATTGATATGTACGGAAACCGGGCAGCCCTTCATACACTGCGGATTCTTGCAGCCAAGACACCGGTCTGCCTCCGCCTTGGCCTCTTCATCATTGTATCCGAGACAAACCTCCTTGAAGTTCGTCGCTCTCTCCTTCGGGTCCTGCTCACGCACAGGCACTCTCTCCAAAACATTTGCAGCCATAATCTATCCTCCTATCGATCTCTCGCTTAACCGCAGTTTCCGCAGCCGCCGTGGGCCTTCTCTGCCTCCAGAAGCTCCAGCATTGCCTTGCCCTCCTCGGTCTTGTAGGTCTGCTGCCGCTTCATGGCCAGATTGAAGTCCACCAGATGTCCGTCAAACTCCGGACCGTCTACGCAGGCGAACTTCACCTCATCGCCCACCACCAGACGGCAGGCACCGCACATGCCGGTTCCGTCGATCATAATCGGATTCATGGATACAATGGTCGGGATGCCCATCTCCTTTGTGGTCAGACAGGCAAACTTCATCATGATCACAGGGCCGATGGCGATACACTTGGTATAATGCTTTCCGTCCTCATTCACGAGCTTCTTCAGCACCTCGGTCACCACGCCCTTTGCGCCGTAGGAGCCGTCATCTGTGGTGACGTAGACATTGGCTGCCACCTCGCGAAGCTCCTTTTCCATGATCAGCAGGTCCTTATTCCGTGCGCCCAGGATCACATCGGCGGCAATGCCGTGCTCATGCAGCCACTTCACCTGCGGATATACCGGTGCAGCACCCACGCCGCCGGCAATGAAAACGATGGATTCCTTCTTCAGCTCCTCCTCGGACATCTCCACCAGCTCGGAAGGACGTCCCAGAGGTCCCACGATATCCGTGAAGCTCTCGCCGGCCTTCAGATGGCTCATCTTCTCCGTGGATGCGCCCACCACCTGGAATACGATGGTAATGGTGCCTGCCTCGCGATCGTAATCCGCAATGGTGAAGGGCACTCTCTCACCCAGCTCACCCAGCTTTGCGATCATAAACTGTCCCGGCTCTGCCTTGCGGGCAACATAGGGTGCTTCCACCACCATGAGCCAGTCCTTGTCTGCCAAATGCTCAACCTTTGTGATTTTATACATGCTCTCCTCCATGTTCTGAATACCATAATCGGCTACTATTATAGCATGAATGTCGACATCTTCAATAAAATTTTAACAATCCCGCCCGTATGAACGATGCATCTTTGCCAAATGCTGCCGCCCTCCGCTTTACGGAAGCGCTGATCAGATCGTCTCCTCCGCCAGGATCAGCTCCCGGGCATAGGGCAGCGATTCGATCCAGTGACAGAAGCTGTGCCACTCCTCCAGCTTATGATTCCGGCGGGCAAAGTAAATATTCACCAGGGTTTCATAATTCATGGTCAGTGTCCGCAGCTGGTTGTAGGAGCTGGGCAGGAGCTGTATGAGATCATACCAGTCTTCCTTCTTCTTTCCCTCGTTCACGAACCTCAGACGGATCTCCTCGAGAGAAGCAATGATTCCCTTCATCACTTCTTCGCCATGCGCCGTGAGATGATCATGAGAAAAGTCATCCAGCTCGAAGGGCTTGGCATGAATCTTGTGCATGGTGGAAGTGGAGTTGGCCACCGTGGCCACCTTATAGGTGTCATACTCCTTCCACCAGTACATGGGTGCCGTCACATCCGCAGAAACAATGATCTGCCGGATGAACTTCCGATGGTCCGAGCCGGCCTTCCGCAGCCGCTTCCCGAGATCCAGATCATTGGGTCCCAGAACATAATTGCCCTCTTCATCATAGTAGGAATCGGAGCGGGCCCAGGAATTCATGGGATTCCGTGCCCCCCGCATGGCATTTTCCAGATTCAGCACCGCCGTTTTCTCTATTTTGATCATTGTCGCCTCCCTATTTAAAAAAGGGGCTTCCCTCATCCGATGGAAGCCCCTTCTGTTACACGTTAATTGAATCCATAGAACTTCTGCGTCAGCTTGTAGGCCATGATGGTGAGCTCATTGCCCACCTTGCCCGGCAGGTTCACGCCCTGCCCCAGGAAGCCCCAGCGCAGCCGGAACCAGAGTCCCGGATTCAGCTTCCGCAGATACTCCCACAGCTCCTTCTTCTTCTGCAGATTCTCGTCCGTGCCGGATTTGATGCAGAGGACGGAGGAAATGGTGGTGATGACCTCCAGATAGCTGAACATGTACTTCCGCAGCTTCTTGGGCTGCACCTTCTGGAGATCCCAGCACTCCGCCATGATACGGTTGACACGCATCTGCTGGTCGATTCTTCCGATCATCACCGTCTCATTCACCGACTGGTCATCCCGGCCGATGAAATAGTGGTAGAGATTCTCGTCCATATAGTAAAGCTTCTCCACCAGAGGCAGCGGCTGATAAACAAAGATATTGTCCACATAGAAGGTGTGCTTCGGCAGCTCCAGTCCGCAGTCCCGGAGCATCTGAGTCCGGTAGATCACGGAATGCATCAGAATGTACTGGCCCAGCATGAAGTGCTTCACCTCATTCCAGCCGAAGATGCGGTTCTCCGGGAAGGCCGTGCGGTAGCGCATGACCTTCTTGTGCTCCTGTCCCACCTTGTCATAGATAAAGTTGCAGACGAACATATCCACCGGCGTACCCGCCAGCACCTGCTCCCGCAGCTTGTTCATAACCCGGGGCAGCGCCTCCGCATCGATCCAGTCATCGGAATCCACCACCTTGAAGAAGAGTCCGCTCGCATTGCGGAGGCCGGTATTCACCGCCTCGCCGTGCCCGCCGTTCTCCTGGTGCACCGCCTTGCAGATGCCGGGGTATTTCCGCTCATACTCCTTGGC
>CAVELT010000133.1:0-5920 GCA_963616545.1 Dysosmobacter segnis
CCTATATCCCTCCGCCAGCAGCTCCCGGAAGCGTTTCGGCTTCGGGGGCTGTTTTCCGCTTTCGTGCTTTCCCAGATGCTTCTCCATCCAGATCATGTCGTACCAGCGTTCAAACTTGCAGCCGCAGGACAGGAAGGTGCCGATCAGCCGGTAGCCGAGATGCGCGTGGAAGTCGGCGCTGTTTTTCGTGAGATAGGGATCGTCATCTGCAGGCGGCCAGGCAATGCAGGCGTACATATTGAGATAGCCGAGGGACGTGAGACAGCTCTCCAGGGCCTGATGCAGGAGACCGCCGACGCCCTTTCCTCTGGCATTTTCCGCGACATAGATGGAGGTCTCCACTGCCCAGTCGTAGGCCTCCCGGGCATGAAAGGCGGAGACGTAGGCATAGCCGAGCACGCCTTCATTATCCTCTGCCACAATATAGGGATACTTCTCCAGCGTGTTTGTGATCCGATCCCTGAATTCCTCAAGGCTTGGCACCGTATATTCGAAGGTAATGGCGGTTTTTTCCACATAGGGGGCATAGATCTGTAAAAGAGCCGCTGCATCCTCCGGCACGGCCGGTCGCAGGGTAATGTTGGCTTTTTCGGGCATGGCTTCGTGTTCCTTTCTGTTTGCCGCCTGTCCTTCCGGACGGCGCTTTACAACAGATTATAGCTTGTTTCCTGGCGATTTTGTATTAAAATTAATGCCAGACGGTTTTATGAGCCTGTTTCAGGAGAGGAGAGAACAAAATGAAGTATACAGAATGCATTGAGCTGGCAAGAGGCAAGGTCGGCAAGGTCTGCAAGGCCTGCCCGGAGTGCAACGGCAGAGCCTGCCGGAATATTATGCCGGGTCCGGGCTCGAAGGGCATCGGAGACACTGCCATCCGGAACTATGATAAATGGAAGGAAATCCGGCTGAACATGGACACCCTGGTGGAGAACCGGCCCATTGATACCTCTATTTCCCTGTTCGGAAAGCACTTTGACTATCCCTTCTTTGCGGGACCGGTGGGCGCAGTGAACCTCCATTACGGGGATTCTCTGAATGATGTTTCCTATAATGATATTCTGGTGTCTGCCTGTGCCGAATTCGGCATTGCAGCCTTCACCGGTGACGGCACAGATCCCAATGTGATGGTGGCAGCCACCAAGGCTATCGGCAAGGCCGGCGGCTTCGGCATTCCCACGGTGAAGCCCTGGAATCTGGAGACTATCCAGGAGAAGATGGCCATGGTGCATGCGTCCGGTGCCTTTGCGGTGGCCATGGATGTGGACGCAGCCGGACTTCCCTTCCTGCAGAACCTGAATCCGCCGGCAGGACCCAAGTCCGTATCAGAGCTTCACGACATTGTTGTGGCAGCCAATGCGCCCTTTATCGTGAAGGGCATCATGACCGTAAAGGGTGCCCTGAAGGCAAAGGAAGCCGGCGCAAGCGCCATCATTGTGTCCAACCACGGCGGACGTGTGCTGGATCAGTGCCCGGCCACGGCGGAGGTGCTGCCGGAGATCGTAGATGCTGTACAGGGCTCCATGAAGGTGCTGGTGGACGGCGGCATCCGCTCCGGCGCCGATGTCTTCAAGGCGCTGGCCCTGGGCGCTGATGCTGTGGTCATTGCCCGTCCCTTCGTGACAGCCGTATACGGCGGCGGCAGAGAGGGCGTGCAGTCCTATATTGAGAAGATCGGCGGCGAGCTCCGGGATACCATGTCCATGTGCGGCGTGGCCAGTCTCGCGGAGATCACGAGAGACTGTGTACGGTAATCCAACGGGCTCAGCGATAGCTTGGCTGGCGGGTGTCCACGGGACGGGGGAACGGCTGCCCATCTGTTGGTAAATCGATAGAGCAAATAAAAAGCGCTTTCCGATATGGAAAGCGCTTCTTTGTTACTCGGCCAGCTCCGGGCTCTTGCCGGTCCAGAGCTGGTAGTAGCGGCCCTTCAGCGCGAGCAGCTCCTCGTGGGTGCCGTGCTCTACAATGTGTCCCTGCTCCAGCACCACGATCTGGTCGGAATTCCGTATCGTGGAGAGGCGGTGGGCGATGACGAAGGTGGTGCGTCCGGCCATCAGACTGTCCATGCCGTCCTGCACAAGCTTTTCTGTGCGGGAGTCAATGGAGCTGGTGGCCTCGTCCAGGATCAGCACCGGTGGATCCGCAATGGCGGCTCTCGCAATGCTCAAGAGCTGCCGCTGGCCCTGGGACAGGTTGGCGCCGTCGCCGGTCAGCTCGGTGTCATAGCCCTTCGGCAGGCGGCGGATGAAGCCGTCCGCATTGGCCAGCTTTGCCGCTGCATATACCTCTTCATCTGTGGCCTCCAGACGGCCGTAGCGGATGTTTTCCATGACCGTACCGGTGAAGAGGTGCGTATCCTGCAGCACGATGCCGAGAGAACGCCGCAGATCCGGCTTGTGGATCTTCTGCACATTGATGCCGTCATAGCGGAGCTTGCCGTCGGAAATCTCATAAAAACGATTGATGAGGTTCGTAATGGTGGTCTTTCCGGCACCGGTGGAGCCCACCAGAGCGACCTTCTCACCGGGCTTTGCATGAATGGAAATGTCATGGAGCACGGTCTTGTCCTTCGTGTACCCGAAATCCACATTTTCAAAGACCACATCGCCCTGCAGCGGCTTGTAATCGGTCTTTCCGGTATCCTTATGATAATGCTTCCAGGCCCAGCTGCCGGTTCGTTCGCTGCTTTCTGTCAGCGCCCCGTCCTTATTCTGTGCGTTCACCAGCATGACATAGCCGTCGTCTCCCTCGGGCTCTGCATCCAGGAGACGGAAGATACGCTCTGCGCCGGCCAGCGCCATGATTACGTTGTTGAACTGCATGCTGACCTGATTGATGGGCATGGAGAAGTTCTTGTTGAAGGTGAGGAAGCTGGCCAGGGCGCCTACGGTGAAGCCCATCCCCTGATTCAGGGCCAGGAGACTGCCGACAAGGGCACAAAGCACATAGCTGGCATTGCTGAGCTGCGTGTTGATGGGGCCCAGAATATTGGAGAAGGCATTTGCCTTCCAGGCACTCTGGTAGAGCGCCTCATTCAGGCGGTCAAAGTCCTGAATGGCGGCCTCCTCGTGACAGAAGACCTTCACCACCTTTTCGCCGCTCATGGTTTCCTCAATAAAACCGTTCAGGGCACCGAGATTCCGCTGCTGCAGCACGAAGTTTTTGCCGGAAACCGAGCTGGCCATACTGGAGAAGAAGAGCATCAGCGCCACCATCACCAGTGCCACCAGTGTCAGAATGGGACTCAGCACCAGCATCATGGCCAGAATACAGAGAATGGTGATGGCCGAGTTGAACATCTGGGGCAGAGACTGGCTGATCATCTGCCGCAGGGTGTCAATGTCGTTGGTATAGATGGACATGATGTCGCCGTGGGCATGGGTATCAAAGAAGCTGATGGGCAGTGTCTCCATGTGGTCGAAGAGATCCTCTCTCAGGTGCATCATGCTGCCCTGGGTGATCTCCGCCATCAGCCGGGACTGCAGATAGACGGCGGCGACGCCGATCGCATAGCAGCAGGCCACCCGCAGAATAGCGTGGGCCAGCGGCGCGAAATCCGGCTGGGAAGCGGCCAGCAGCGGCGTGATATAGTTGTCGATGAGGGACTTGGTAAACATGGTTCCCTGTACGCTGGCCAGTACGGATGCGATAATGCAGCCCACCACCAGTAAAAGCCGCAGGCGGTAATATTTCATCACATAGGAGAGGAGCCGCAGGAAAAGCTTTCCCGGATTCTGCACCTTGGCACGGGGGCCTCTTGCGCGTCCGCCGGGACCGCGCATGACCCGTGAATTCTGATTGGACATGATTGCCTCCTTTTTATACTTGCTTAGCAGGCTTATTTTTCTGCCTTGTCGAAATCTGCATTGCTGCCGGCCTGGGAGTCACATACCTCCCGGTAGATGGCATTGTTCTGATAGAGCTTTTCCGGTGTATCGAAGCCGCTGACCTTGCCGTTGTCCATGACAATGATCCGGTCGCAGTCGGCGATGCTGGAGATACGCTGCGAAATGATCAGCTTCGTGGTGTTCGGAATTTCCTCCCGGAAGGAGCGGCGGATCTTCGCATCGGTTGCGGTATCCACTGCACTCGTGGAGTCATCCAGGATGAGGATCTTCGGCTTCCGGAGCAGTGCCCGGGCGATGCAGAGCCGCTGCTTCTGGCCGCCGGAGACGTTGCTGCCGCCCTGTTCAATATGGGTATCGTATTTGTCCGGCAGACGCTGAATAAACTCATCGGCACAGGCCAGCTCGCAGGCCCGCTGACATTCCTCGTCCGTGGCGTTGGGATCGCCCCAGCGAAGGTTTTCGTAGATGGTGCCGCTGAAAAGGACATTTTTCTGCAGTACCACGGCCACCTGCTTCCGCAGGGCATCCATGTCGTAGTCCTTTACATTGATGCCGCCCACGAGAAGCTCTCCGGCGCTGACATCATAGAGCCGGGACAAAAGGTTTACAAGGCTCGACTTGGCAGAGCCGGTGCTGCCGATGATGCCGATGCTTTCGCCGGAACGAATCTCCAGGTTGATGTCCTTCAGTACAGGCTCGGCAGCATTGGCCTGATAGGAAAAGTCCACGTGCCGGAAGGAAACGGAGCCGTCCGGTACCACCATGACGGGATTCTCCGGGTTCTGCAGCTCGGGAAGCTCGTTCAGCACCTCGGCGATACGGCTGGCGCTTTCCTGGGACATGGAGAGCATCACGGCGATCATGCTGAGCATCATAAGGCTCGTGAGAATGTTCATGCAATAGGTAAGAAGGCTCATAAGCTGTCCGGTGCTCAGGGTGCTGCCGACGATCATATGTGCGCCAAACCAGCTGATGAGCAGGATGCAGCAGTAAACCACGGCAGTCATAATGGGCGAAACGGTCGCCAGTGTGAGCTCTGCCTTCATAAACATAAGGTAAATGTTGTAGGCTGCCTTATGGAATTTGTCGATCTCATGGTCCTCCCGCACATAGGCCTTCACCACGCGGATGGCTGAGACATTTTCCTGCACGCTTTCGTTCAGGGCATCGTAGCGGCGGAAGACCTGGCGGAAGTAGCTGCTGGCCTTTTTCATCAGAATGCCCATAATGATGCCCAGGAAAATGACGGCTGCGAGGTAAATGCTGGCGAGGCGCGGGCTGATGATAAAGGACATCAGCATGGCGATGATCATGGTAGCCGGGGCCCGCATGGTCATGCGCAGCGTCATCTGATAAGCGTTCTGCACATTGGTCACGTCTGTCGTCAGCCGTGTCACCAGACTGGAGGAACTGAACTTGTCAATGTTGGAAAAGCTGAATTTCTGGATCTGGTCATGCATGGCCTTCCGGAGATTCCGGGCAAAGCCTGCGGAGGCTCTCGCGCCGAAGATGCCGCCGAGCATGCCGAAAATGAGGCCGCAGACAGCCACCAGCAGCATGATGATGCCGGTACGGGTGATGTACTGCATATTTCCCTTGTAGACACCGTCATCCACGAGAGTGCCCATGAGAATGGGAATCACCATCTCACAGACCACCTCGCCGATCATCATGAGCGGCGTCAAGAGAGATACGAGCTTGAATTCTTTGACTTCTTTTATCAGTGTGCGTATCATATCGTCTCCTTTATAATAGTAGCTTGTGCAAATGTCTTCGGTCCGCAGCTGCCGGCCGAGTGACAACTTGTCATCTTTCTCGAGTATAGGTAAGTTTTGCGGGGGCGTCAACAAGTTCACAAAGTTTTCATAAAGCCCGGTCAGGCAGCAAAAAAGAAAATGAAAAATTGTATACATTCCTATACAAAAGAAAATGCAAATTTTGCTTGACGGTTGGCTGCCTTTCCTGTATAGTACGTCAAGTCGCCGCAAGTGAGAAACGCGCGGCGATAAAAATTGAAAAAGTGCTTGACAAATAAATGAAAGCTCGATATCATATATGGGCTGTCAAAAATG
>CAVELT010000134.1:0-2600 GCA_963616545.1 Dysosmobacter segnis
CCATGGCAAAAAAGGAAAAGGAACAGAAAACGAATGTGATGCGTCTTCTCGATAAGGCGAAGATTCCCTACGTGCACCGGGAGTATCCGGTGGATGAAAATGATCTCTCCGGCAGTCATGCGGCGGATGCGCTGGGAGTGGATCACCGGACGCTGTTCAAGACGCTGGTGCTGCACGGCGACAAGACCGGCTATCTGGTCTGTGTGATACCGGTGGACGAGGAGATTGATCTCAAAAAAATCGCGAAGGTTTCCGGGAATAAAAAAGCAGAGATGATTCCCATGAAGGAGCTGCTGCCCCTCACCGGATATATCCGGGGCGGCTGCAGTCCCATCGGGATGAAAAAGGCATTTCCTACCTATATAGATAGGAGCGCGGAGGAGCTGCCGGAAATCGGCGTCAGCGGCGGTCAGCGCGGGGTACAGATCCTTCTCGCGCCGAAGGCATTGGCATCCTATATCCGGGCGGAGTTTGCGGATGTGACGGCAGAGCGGGAAGCAGAGTGATTCTTCCGATTGCTGCATAAAACCAGCAGGCAAGCACCTCGCGCAGAAACAGCACAAGGCTCGTCTGCTGTTACACGAAGCGCCGGCAGTGCACGTAGAGGCGGCCCTTTTTGGTGCGCTTCTCCTCGCCGTCGAAGATGAATTTGCCGTAGCCCCGGAGAGAGACCCTGTCCCCGGGCTGCAGCACATGACCGGCACTGAGACAGGCCCCGCCGTTCACGGCCGCAAGCTCCCGTTCAATGAGGGTCTGGGCCGTGCCCCGGGAAAGGGAGAAGACCATGGCCAGCAGCGCGTCCAGACGGCAGGAGGCCACGGAGCCGCCGAGTTCCTGAAAACGCGGCGCGATCCCGCACTCTCCCGGCGGCAGCAGGGTGCAGGAAACGCTGGTGTGCTTCACCCGCGTCAGCTCCCGGGCGATGAGCTCCGAAAGAGAGGCAAGCACAAAAATGCAGGCCTCCTCTTCGCTCACCAGGATGTCGCCGATACGATCCCGCTCAATGCCCAGGTTCATGAGGGCGCCGAGGAAGTCCCGGTGGCTCAGCTCTTCTGCAAAGCGGCGGTTCACGGGCTGCACCCGCAGCAGCTTCAGCACCTCGCCGTTCGCCGCTTCACCCGTCAGGAAGTCCGCCGGGCTGAGCCAGTCCGGCAGAAAGCAGAGCAGATTCCGCTCGGCCTCACTGTGGCCGCCGTAAACGAGAAACGGAACCCCTTCCAGGGTTCCGCTTTTTTTGTCCTCAGACAAAGCACCCGGCAGGCGCCGCAGCTCTGTATAAAAGTCGGAAAGCTCTGAGGCGGACAGGAATTCCGTATGGGTGAGATAGGCATTCTGCCGGGTCTTCCCCGCCAGATCCCGGATGTGTCCCAGAAAATCCTGCGCCATCATGCATTTGCCTCCTCATCACCGCCGTCCTCCTCGCCGGAGGGCAGCTCCGCAAATTCCATAAAGCCCTGCATCCAGATCCGGCCCTTGAAGCGGCGGCCCACCGCAGGCACCCCGACGAGATCCGCCTCATTGATGCAGACATGGAAGACCGCGTCGTTGCAGCGCAGCCGGAGGTCGACAACATTTTCATGGGTATACACGTTGCTCTTCACCCGGATGCCGGTGATTTCCCCCAGCACTGTGTACTGGTCGCATTCCACGCCGGTGGGCATGAAGCTGGACTCCACCACGGAATAGAGGTCCTCGTGCTCAATGCGGGCATTCACCTCAGACATGAGGTTCATATCCGTCTCCGTCAGGGTCTCTATGGCATCCTCATCGCCGTTCCGGGCCGCCTCGTACAGGGCCTTCTGCTCCCGCAGGCGGCGCTGACTGCTCTCCTCGTCCTCGCGGCGCTGGGTCGGCAGCAGGATCTTGCCCTCTGTGGCGAGTCCCGTCAGAAAGGCCTGACGGATCCGCACCGGGATCTGGGCCTGGGCTATAGACCGCATCTCCACGGAATTGCAGAGATAGAAAATCAGGGTAATGCCGGAGCGGAAGTCCTCCAGCACGCCCTCGTAGGTTTCCCGCTCCGCGTGGCGCTCCAGTGAGCCCTCCTCCGTCAGGGTGCCGTCAAAGCTCCGGACGAAGGGGAAGTAATAGTCCCTGTGGAAAATGTCGGCGCTGTCCCGATGTCCCACCACCATGATGCCCATGGAGGGCGCCACCTGCATACAATATTCCTCCAGCCGGCTCTCCGGGCTCAGCATCAGAATCTCACTTCTGTACTTTTCATTCACCGCACGTTCCAGGTAGACCTCCGCCTCCTGGTCTGTTTTGATGCCGGAAAAACCGATCGACCTCAAAAATCTGTGCATGCCTTTCCTCCGTCTGCTTCCTTAATGCTTCAAGTCTTACTTATTGTGTAGTTGTCAATGATAAACGAATCCACATTCGATTGCAAGTACTCCACCGTCTCAGGGCACGGATTTCCGAGGAAAATGCATTCACCGCTGCTGCCGGGCCTGCCACCTGGAGCTCTGTCTGCGGAGTTTATCCACAATTTCCTTCAGGGTATCCACCACACAGTCCGCATCCTCCAGCGTGGTTTCTGCCCCGATGCTGAGGCGGAGGCCGGAGAAGGCGTCCTCATGGCTTAAGCCGATGGCCCG
>CAVELT010000134.1:2850-5893 GCA_963616545.1 Dysosmobacter segnis
GCAAGCTCCGCCGCCCGGGCGAAGCCCACGATGCCCGCGAGGTTCTCGGTGCCGGCCCGTCTGCCCCGCTCCTGGGCACCGCCGTAAATCAGCGGCGGCAGCTGCAGCCCCCGGCGGATATAGAGAAGTCCCACTCCCTGGGGTCCGTTCAGCTTGTGAGCGGAGGCAGACAGCAGGTCGACCTGCAGCTTCTGCACGTCCAGAGGAATCTGCCCGAAGGCCTGCACCGCATCGGTATGGAAGAGGACCCCCGCCCTCCGGCAAATGTCGCCGAGCGCGGCAATGGGCTCCAGTGTGCCGATTTCATTGTTGGCGCTCATGACCGAAACGAGCGCGGTCTCCGGCCGGATGGCAGCGGCCGCGTCCGCCGGCCGCACGAAGCCGCTTTCATCCACCGGAAGATAGGTGATCTCAACGCCCTCCTCTGCCAGGGCCGCACAGGTGTGGAGCACGGCATGGTGTTCTATAGAAGAAACGATGATATGGTTTTTCTCTGTCCCGGCTGCCGAAGCCCGCTTTCTCGCGGCGGCAAGACCGCAGCGAAGGGCCGTATTGTCGGACTCGGAGCCGCCGCTGGTGAAGCAGATCTCCTCGGGGCGGGCATTGAGCACCGCTGCCAGGCGGCGCCGGCTGTCCTCAATGGCCATCCTGGCCCGCTGTCCCCGGCGATAGACCGTAGAGGCATTGCCGAATTTCTCCCCGAAATAAGGCAGCATGGCCTCCAGCACCGCCGGTGCCAAGGGCGTGGTGGCCGCATGATCCATGTAGATTTCCTTCATCGCTTTACCTCATCAAAAACAAAATCTCCACTTTTTCCCCCGCTCTTTTCCACCAGATGGATGTCACGGATGATCATGCCCTTGTCGATGGCCTTGCACATGTCATAGATGGTGAGGAGCGCCACACTGACGCCGGTGAGGGCCTCCATTTCCACGCCGGTCTTTCCCTCCGTCTTCACCTCGCAGAAGGCCCGGATGCTGCTCTCTTCGGGGCAGAGCTCGAAGCGAAGCTTCGCATTGCTGAGATTCAGGAGATGGCACATGGGAATCAGCTCCGCGGTGCGCTTGGTGCCCATGATTCCGGCCACCTGGGCCACCGTCAGCACATCTCCCTTTTTCACGGTTTTCTCCGCAACGGCCTGATAGACCGCCGGGGAAACCCGGATCTCCCCCGTCGCCAGCGCCCGCCGACGGGTCTCCGCCTTCTCCGAAACGTCGACCATGAAGGCATTTCCCTCCGAATCAAAGTGTGTAAAGTCTGCCATAGGCCCTCCTGAAAAATATGGGGTCCGCGCCGGAAAGCACGGACCCCATTGCTGAATCATTACCGTTATTTATACATTTGTATCGAAGTAGTAGCTCTCCAGAACTTCCTTCACGGAATCGCTGGTGACGTAGTCGATGAAGTCCTTGGCCGCTGCCTTCTCCACATCATCTGCCTCGTCGTTCTGTACCTGGGCGATGGGATAGATCACATTTCCGGTGAGATCATAGGAAACCTTCTCCAGAATGTCAAGCTGATCCTCGTAGCCGTAGGTATCGGAGTAGTAGGTGGTGCCTACCTCGCAGGAGCCCTCCACCACGGCAGCCAGCACCTTGGATACGTTGGACTGCTCGGAGATCTCTACACCGCCGAGGGCCTCGGAAACCTCCTGGGTCGTGATCTTGGATACATCCTCAGCCTCCGGCAGGATGCCCGCCTTCACCAGGGCCTGTCTTGTGTACTTGCCCACCGGCACGGAGCCGTCTGCCAGTGCGATGGACTTGGCATCCTTCAGGGTCTCGAGGCCGGTTACGGCAGTGCCGCTGTCCTTCCGGGTGATGACCACCACCTGGTTGTTCAGCACATCCTTGCGGGTGCCCTCTACCACCAGCTGGTCATCGTTCTCCAGGGTGTTCATCTGCTTCTGGGCAGCAGAGAAGAAGACGTCGCAGGCATAGCCCTCCTCGATCTGGGTCAGGAGCTTGCCGGAGGAATCCGCATTGAAGGTGATCTTCACATTGGGATGGATCTCGTTGTAGCGGGCTGCCAGATCGGTCATCACGGTGTTCAGGGATGCGGCGATGAAGACCTGAATCTCTGTCTCCTCATCGTTGTAGCCGCTGTCGGAGGTATAAACGGCATCTGCCGCCTCTGCTGCCGCTGTGCTCTCTTCGGCCGCCACGCTTGTCTCAGCAGCCTCAGTGGCTGCAGAAGTCGTTGCTGCGGTGCTGCTGCCGCAGGCGCTCAGGCCCGCTGCGCACGCTGCAATACACATCACTGCGGTCATTCTGGTCCAGATTGTTTTTTTCATTCTCTCTTTTTCCTCTCCATGCTTGTTTTCCGGAGCTACCCCCGGGTGCTCTCTATCTTCAGAAGGGCTTCGCCCTTAGGATAGCTGAATCGCTGCCTAATCTGTCTCGCTGCCCCTTAGTATCCCCAATCCGTGGGGCAGCACCGGCAGCAGGAACTCGAGGTCCTCCCGGCAGGCCTTGGGGCTTCCGGGCATATTGATAATGAGGCTTCTGCCCCGGATCCCGGCGGTCTGTCGGCTCAGGATTGCGTTCTTCGTGAACTGCAGCGAGTAGGCCCGGAGGGCTTCCCCGATGCCCGGCACCTCCCGCTCACAGACCGCCTTCGTGGCCTCCGGTGTCTGGTCCCGCTCCGAAAAGCCGGTGCCGCCGGTGGTGAGAATCAGCTCGATCTGCCGCTGGTCCGCCAGCCGCCGCAGCTCCTGCGCGAGACGCTCCTTTCCGTCGGGAAGCAGCAGCGTCTCCTCCACCCGGTAGCCCGCGGCCGAAAGCATTTCCCTGATCAGCGGGCCGGAGCGGTCCTCATAGCTGCCGGCGAAGGCTCTGTCCGACAGGGTAATGACGGCGGCCCGGAACGGCCGGGCGGGGTCTGCAGGAATGAGCTGCGCGGCCATGCCGGGACGGATCTCGCCGCCCGCCAGCACCACAGAGAACACGCCCTCCCGGGGCATGATGCAGTCGCCCATGGTCTTGTAGATCGCGCAGTGGCTGTGACAATTCTTGCCGATCTGGCTGATTTCCAGCAGCACCTC
>CAVELT010000135.1:0-5855 GCA_963616545.1 Dysosmobacter segnis
TATGATAATATTGTGAAGCCGGAGAATATGTGCTAGTTATCATAGGGATGCCCCGAAGGGGCAGGGTTCCCTGTGATGCCTTAGCGGCGAGCGTATCAAAGGCTTTGCGGAAGCAAAGGCTTCGATAGCACAGTTAGACAGAGAAGGAGAAGGGATGAATATTTCAGAGGAATCCTTAAAGCTGCATTATGAACTGAAGGGAAAGCTGGAGATCAAGGCCAGAGCCAAGGTGGACAGCTCGGAGGCCCTGAGTCTCTGCTATACACCGGGTGTGGCGGAGGCCTGCCGGGTTATTGAGAAGGATCCGGAGAAGAGCTGGGAGCTGACCCGCCGCTGGAACACGGTGGCCGTGGTGACGGACGGCACCGCCATTCTGGGACTCGGCGACATCGGTCCCGAGGCCGGCATGCCGGTCATGGAGGGCAAGTGCGTGCTCTTCAAGGAGTTCGGTGATGTGGATGCCGTTCCGCTCTGCATCCGCTCCAAGGATGTGGACACCATCGTGGATACCATTGCTCTCTTGGCAGGCTCCTTCGGCGGTGTGAATCTGGAGGATATTGCAGCGCCCCGCTGCTTCGAGATTGAGAAGAAGCTGAAGGAGAAGTGCGACATTCTGGTATTCCATGATGACCAGCACGGCACTGCGGTAGTGGTGGCTGCGGCGCTCATCAACGCCATGAAGGTGACCGGCAAGAAGATGGGCGAGGTGAAGATCGTCATCAACGGTGCCGGTGCTGCCGGTATCGCCATCGGAAATCTCCTGATCAAGATGGGCTTCGGCAATGTGGTGCTCTGCGACATTCACGGCATCATCTGTGAGGGTGATGAGGGACTGAACTTCGGCCAGGAGGCCATTTCCCACATCTCCAATAAAAACCACGAGCACGGCACGCTGGCAGATGCCATGAAGGGAGCGGATATCTTTATCGGCGTTTCCCGTCCCAATCTGGTGACAAAGGAGATGGTGGCGTCCATGAACAACGGCATCGTTTTCGCCATGGCCAATCCCGTGCCGGAGATCATGCCGGAGGACAGCAAGGCAGCCGGTGCCGCCGTGGTGGGCTCCGGTCGTTCGGACTATCCCAACCAGATCAACAATGTGCTGGTGTTCCCGGGCATCTTCCGGGGCGCTCTGGATGTACGGGCCAAAGACATTAACGACGAAATGAAGGAGGCGGCAGCCTATGCGATCGCGTCCCTGGTTTCTGACGAGGAGCTGAGTCCGGAGTACATCATCCCGAAGGCCTTCGATCCGCGGGTGAAGGATGCGGTAGCCAGGGCCACCGCAGAAGCCGCCAGAAAAACCGGCGTCAGCCGCATATAAGGTACACATAAGCTATTGTGGGTTTTTAAACAGCAGGCAAATCTTATACGCCTGCTGTTTTTGCGTAAAAATACGTAAAAACGGCAAGGATTAAATTCTGCGCCGCGCTTGTGAAAACTGCACATTTTGTGGTAAAATATTGTCGTTGCGTAGGCTTATTTGCAGTGGAGTCAGGCATGAGAATTGAAGAGCAGGACATAAGCCATGTGAATGTACCGTTACCGGAGGAAGCGGAGCGGGAGACGGTTTTGATCGTGGATGATTCGGAAATGAACCGGGCCATTCTGACCGAAATGCTTCAGGAGGATTTCGATATCCTGGAGGCAGAGAGCGGCGAAGCGGGTGTGCAGATCCTTCAGGAGAGAAGGGACAGCATTTCTCTGGTGCTGCTGGACATAGTGATGCCGGGGATGGACGGCTTTGAGGTACTTGGCTATATGAATCGGGCCGGCATGATGGATACCCTGCCGGTGATCATGATTTCCAGTGAGGATTCACAGCGCGTGGTGCGGCAGGCCTACGATATGGGAGCTTCGGATTATATCAGCCGGCCCTTTGATGCACAGATCGTTTACCGCCGCGTGATGAATACCATTATGCTCTATGCCAAGCAGCGGCGGCTTCTGTCCATGGTGACCAATCAGATCTATGAGAAGGAGAAGAACAACCGGATCATGATCTCAATTCTCAGTCAGGTTATGGGCTTCCGGAACAGTGAGAGTGCAGCACACATTCTGCATATCAACATTATCACCAGCATGCTGCTGGAGCGGCTGACACAGAAGACGGATCGCTATCAGCTGGACTGGACGAAGTGCCTTCTGATCACTACGGCATCGGCACTTCACGATATCGGAAAAATCGGCGTTCCGGACAGTATCCTCAATAAGCCGGGCCGCCTGACTGACGAAGAGTACGAGACGATGAAAATGCACACGGTGATCGGCGCGGAGATGCTGGAGAAGCTGGACATCTACCGGGACGAGGAGCTGGTGCGGATCGCTTATGAAATCTGTCGGGGGCACCACGAGCGCTATGACGGAAGGGGATATCCGGACGGCCTGAAGGGAGATGAGATTCCGATATCGGCGCAGGTGGTGAGTCTTGCCGATGTCTATGATGCCCTGACCAGTGTGCGGGTGTATAAGCCGGCTTATTCTCATGAAGAGGCCATTCGCATGATTATGGAGGGAGAGTGCGGCGTCTTCAATCCGCTGCTGCTGGACTGTCTGCTGGACATTGCGGAGCGCCTGAAGACGGATCTTCAGGATCGCCGGGAGGAGGTGCCCGACGGCAGTGTTCGGGAGGAGTTCTCCCACTATGAAAATGCGCAGAAGCAGTTCGTGTATGCGGCCAGCGGAAGCATACAGAATACACTGAAGAATACAATGAATGAACAAACATCTGTTTATCGGCGGGGGGGGGTAAACGACACCCGGCGTCAGACGGATAGACAGTAGGCCCGCGCAGCGGCGGATCCATTCAGGAGAAAGGATTGATAAAAGGATGAATATAGAAGAATGCTATACAGCCATGAACGGAAATTATCAGGAGGTTCTGGAACGGCTGCGGAGTGAAGCATTTATCTGCAAGTTTGTGAAGCGTTTTCCGGAGGACCGGAGCTTTGCTGAGCTGCAGGAGGCGCTGGCAGCGGGGGATGCGGAGAAGGCCTTCCGGGCTGCCCATACTCTGAAGGGGGTCTGTGTGAATCTGGGCTTTTCCGGGCTGTTTGAGCTGAGCTCGGCGCTGACAGAGAAGCTGCGGGGAGGAGAGCTTTCCGGCTATGAGCCCTATTTTGAGAAGCTTGCTGCCGCTTATGAGAAGACCGTTTCGGCCATTCAGCAGCTGGATTAAGGGCAGGAGAAGATGAACAGAATGTCAGATGATGCGAGAAGGGGCTTCCGGGAGAAACTGCGGAAGCTCTTTTTTTCAACCCTGTATCTCAGCACCTTTACCTTCGGCGGCGGTTACGTTATTGTGTCGCTGCTGAAAAAGAAGTTTGTGGATGAGCTGCACTGGGTGGAAGAGGAGGAAATGCTGGATCTGGTGGCCATCGCCCAGTCCTCGCCGGGGGCCATCGCGGTGAACGGCGCCATTGTCATCGGGTACCGGCTGGCGGGAATTCCCGGGGTGCTGATCTCGGTTCTGGGCGCGGTGCTGCCGCCGTTTCTGATTCTCACCGGCATATCCCTTTTTTACCGGGCCTTTCAGGAGAGCTTTGTTGTGCAGGCCATGCTGTCAGGCATGAAGAGCGGCGTCAGTGCCGTGATCCTCTCAGTGGTCTATGACATGATGCGGGGCATTGCCAAAGAAAGGGATCCGCTGCTCTGGCTGGTGCTGCTGGGGAGCTTTTTTGCCAATTATGTGCTTGGTGTGAATGTCATCTACATTATCCTTTTTGTCATTCTCCTTGGGCTCGGACAGACCCTTTGGCAGGAAAGGAGACCGAAATGATCTATCTCAGGCTTTTTTTTGCCTTTCTGAAAATCGGTGCCTTCAGCTTTGGCGGCGGCTACGCGGCCATGCCGCTGATCCAGGCAGAGGTGGTCAGCCGTTATCAATGGCTGAGTCTTTCGGAATTCACGGATCTCGTGACCATTTCGCAAATGACGCCGGGCCCCATTGCGGTGAATGCCGCGAGCTTCGTGGGAAATCTCATAGGCGGTGTTCCCGGTGCCGTGGCGGCGACCGTCGGCTGCTGTCTGCCGTCATGTCTCTTTGTGACACTGCTGGCCTGGCTCTATGCCAGATACCGCCGCCTGCGCCTGATGCAGGGTATACTGCGGATGCTGCGGCCGGCGGTGGTGGCCATGATCCTGGGGGCGGGGCTGTCCATTCTGGTGCCGGCGGTGCTGCCCGAAGGCTTGGCTGTACATGCCCTGCAGAATGTGGATCTGCGGGCGCTGCTCTGGTTCCTGCTGGCGCTGTTCCTGCTGCGCCGGACGAAGCTCGATCCGGTACTGGTGATGGTGCTGACGGGAGTGTTGGAGCTTTTTTACAGGTGCTGCTAAACAATTACCAAATTTCAGGCAACAGAAAAAGGGAGGACCCGCGGGTGCCTCCCTTTTCGTATACAGGATAATGTCTCAGATCCGCATAAATTCGCCGCGCTTAAGGTATTGACCGCGGTTCTTTGCAAGTACCCTGTCGTCCTTGGCCGTGAGCTGTCCCCGCAGGAAAACCTCGGTGATGCAGCCCTTCAGCTGTCTGCCCTCCAGCGGCGCGTAGTCGCAGCGGCTTACCTGCTCGGATACGGTGATGGTTTTGCTGCCCTTGGGATCCAGCAGCACCAGATCTGCATCGAAGCCAGGGGCTATGGCGCCCTTCCGGCCCCAGAGACCGTAGAGCTTTGCCGGATTCTCGGAGAGCACCTGGCAGAGCCGTTCCTTTGTGATGCGGCCTTCGGCCACACCCTCGGAATACATGAGAGGACCCCGGGTTTCCGCGCCGGGCATGCCGCCGGGGATCTTCCGGAAGTCATTCCTGCCGAGCTCCTTCTGGGCCAGCGTGAAGGCGCAGTGATCCGTGGAAACGGTCTGGATCTCACCTGCTGCCAGGGCCTCCCAGAGGGCTTCACAGTCACTTTCTTTCCGCAGGGGAGGAGAGATGACATAGCGGGCACCTTCAAAGCCGGGAAGGTCATAGAGCGCCTGGGTCATGGTGAGATACTGGGGACAGGTCTCTGCATAAACCGTCTGACCGCGGCGGCGGGCATGACGAATCTCCTCCAGACCGGCGGCGCAGGTAAGATGCACATCGATCACCGGCCAGTCGGTGAGCTCTGCGATCCGGAGATAACGGCTGATGGCCTCTGCCTCTGCCTCTGCCGGGCGGGTCTTGTAATGAGAGGAGACATCGCGAAGACCGCCCTTGCGGATGGCCTCCTCCTGCAGGGCTTTGATGAGACCGTCATTCTCACAATGGCAGCCGGTGATGCCGTGCACCTCCTTGAGACGTACCAGGATCTCATACAGGTCGTGGTCGCTTACCTTGGTGTCATAGGTGAGATAGAGCTTGAAGCTGCTGAGGCCCTCCTCCATCATCTGCTGGCAGTCCCGACGGGCAGCTTCGTTCCAGTCTGTGATGGACATATGAATGCCGTAGTCGCAGGAGGCGCCCGCGGCAGCCTTCTTCAGCCAGTTCTGAAATCCCTCCTCCAGCGTTTCGCCGGGATACTGGGTGCCGAAGTCTATAATAGTGGTGGTGCCGCCGCTGACAGCAGCCTCCGTGCCGGAGGCGAAGTCATCGCAGGTGACGGTGCCTGCCACATGAAGGTCGAAGTGGGTATGGGCATCGATGAAGCCGGGGAAGATCAGTTTCCCGGCGGCATCCAGCCGCTCCGACGGGGTGGGAAGAGCGGAGAGGACCGCCGCCTCGGCGGGATCACCCGCCGGGAAGACATGCGTGATCTTTTCGCCGTCAATAAGGATATCACCGGGGAAGCTTTTTTTCCCGGTCACAAGAGTTCCGTTCTGGATCAGCAGCATAGCTTGCTCCTTCTTTCTGTCACGTGGACATCAGCACCGTATCT